>NZ_FOTL01000004.1 GCF_900114585.1 Methanobrevibacter olleyae
AAAACCAATAAAAGAGGAAAGGCAACACTAAAAATCAGAAACCTAAAGAAAGGAAATTATAAGATTTACACACAATACGGTAAATCAAAAATAAAAAACACAATAAAAATTACATAAAAAAAAGATAATGAGGGTAAACACCCATTTATCTTTTTTTTACTTTTTTTTAAAAGTTTTAAAATTAAACACCTATTTTTTTTAAATAATAATAAATGGCTTTATTTAAATCCTATTCACTTTAAAGCCATTGCTTATCTTTATAAAATATTTTTAAATTAGCTTAAATTCATTTTTACAGTTAATCTAAAGTTCCTGATTTTTGCAGAATACTTTAAAAAAGATAGATTTCATAATTCAAATAAGCTTTATTTTTTTAGGTAAAACCTTATATAAAAAAAATACATGAATATCATTACTTTTAGAATTATTTCCAGATTTACTAGCATATTATACAGCTATTTAGAAAAAGCCAGAAAAACACCAACATTACAATCAATGCCAACATTCATAAGCCAATACCAATTAATTATAAAATAAGATTTCAGCAAATCCTAAAATAGTTAAAAGCAATAGTTATAAATATCTTAAATTTAAAAAAATAAAAATAATTTTAATAACTAAGTAAAATAATTAGATAACAAACGAATAGATATATTCTATGATTTGCATAAATCATGACACTATATGTATAAGAGGTGAAAGTATGATGAGAAAAGTAGTTCATCAAACAAAAGGACATAAAGAAATTGATGGAGCTGGAGTACATTTAGTACGTGTATTAGGTAATCAAACAACCGACATACATGACCCGTTTTTAATGTTAGATGCATTTGATAGCAGAAATCCAAGCGATTATACTGCAGGTTTTCCAATGCATCCTCACAGAGGAATTGAAACTGTAAGTTTTATCAGCAAAGGTGAAATGCTTCATAGAGATCACTTAGGAACAGAAGCTGTTATTTATGATGGGGAAGCCCAATGGTTAACAGCAGGATCAGGTGCTGAACATGAAGAATTTCCTGGAGGAGAACGTATACTAGGAACACAAATGTGGCTGAACCTTCCTGCAAAAGATAAAATGACTGCACCTCCAGCATATCACAGCATCGATAAGGATGAAATTAAAGAATTTCCATTAGATGGAGGTATCTTACGTTTAGTTACTGGAGAATATAACAATGAAAAAGCTTGGCAAGGAAAATACCTACCTCTAGATTTTTATGACATACATCTAGAGCCTAATGCAAAAGTAGAAATTCCAGTGCAAGAAGGATGGTCTGCCTTTGTCTTTACACTAGTTGGTGATGTAGAGATAAGTGAAACATTAGTTGAAGAAAAAACAGCTGCAAAATTAAGTGATGGAAATCATATAATCCTAGAAACAAAGGATAAGACTGCAGAAGTATTATTGTATAGCTCTAAAAGATTAGATGAGCCAGTAGCTTGGGCAGGTCCAATTGTTATGAATACAATAGAAGAATTAAACCAAGCATTTGATGACCTGCAGGAAGGCAGATTTATAAAAGAGCAGACAGAATATTAAAAAAAGGGGTATTAATTTACTCCTTTCTATAATGTTTATGGTTTCTTTAAACAATAGTTTTTTTTATAATGTTAATAGTTTCTTTAAACAATAGTTTTTTTTATAATGGTTATATTTTCTTTAAACAATAGTTTTTAAAGCTACAACTAACTATAAAACATGTGATAAATTAACTTAAATCAATAAAGGTTATAAATCTAGAATAGATCTAAGCTTGAAAATGCCATCATCTTCCTTTACACACATCTTATGAAAAGTAATAGCTTTAACTTCAGAGCGGCGAGGATGAATATCCCAATTTATTTCCTCACCATAAGCAGAGCAAGTCAATTTATAATTTTCCAAATCAGATGAGTTTAAATCATCCCCATCATCATTATCCATTTTTTCAATATCAACCTTAAAATCAGAAAAGAACAAGAATTCTGTATCTTGTATGAATAAAAGTTCTTCTAAATAATCATACAAAAGAGAAACTAAATCTTCAGAAACTATTTCAAAATCTCTAGACTCTATCTTTTTTACTTTATCAATATCAGTTATTACATTAAACATAGCTAAACCTGCATTTTCATATGCTTCCTCTAGTGAATTACCATAAGCATAAAATCCAATATCTGCAGTAACATCAAAATAATCATATTTTTTAAAGTTTGATTCATCTATTTCCATAGCTATGCACCAATTTATTATTTAATTTTAATATTATTTAAACTACTTGAAAAAATCAGATGAAAATAGGCTTTGAAATTAAATAGGCCCTTATTGAATAGGTGAAATCATAGTTACTATTAGTTTTCAAATGCTCTCTTTCTCTTTTTTTATATATGCTTTTCAACTTACTATCATTAGCAAGAGAAATTTAAAGAAAACTTATATTAAAAAAGAGGTGAAAAAATGATAAAAGAGACTAACACCCATTGTGACTTAAGAAGAAAGAATAGCTTCGTAGATCCTATGACATTCCATAACCTTAAGATTGATTTTAAAGATTGCATGGTAATATTTGTAGTTTTTACAGTATTGCTTTTATCAATTTTAGCTGTTAGTGCAGCTCCAAACCCAGAAATGATGATCTGGGTATAATTAAACAATATCAAACCAAACCCATTGTTTATTAAAGGATGTAACCATATAAGATAAAGCTACTTATAGAACTATGGATATTATCCTGCAATATTAATGATTAAATAGGATTAATCATTGAAATATGATTTTTTATAGTTCTAATTAGATAAATTACATCCTTTAATCAATGCGTTTATAAAATTATCCTTTGTAAGTTTATTATTTTTAATTTATCATTTTTAAACACTAAAAACTCGAAACATGATCATCATTTAATCCTTAAACACCATACATTAATTTTTACTTCCTTTATTAATTTTTACTTTTTTTACTAATTTATTTATTATACCCTTTATTAACCTTTTGAATAATTTATTTATTAAGGGCTTCATTAAGTTTTTTAAAACATAAAAACATTTAATTACTTTAAAAGTCTATAAAGAAAGAAAATATTCAAAAATAAGAAAAGGAAAATAAAAAAAGAAAATATTCAAGAATAAGAAAAGGAAAATATTCAAAAATAAAAAAAGAAAATATTCAAAAATAAGAAAAGGAAAATGAAAAAATAAATTAGAGCTTAAAAATTAAAGATTACAGCCCTTAATATCTTCAGGAGCAAACCTTAAAATGATCTCTCTTGAATTGCCCCTAACTCCTTTTCCAGTAAATTTAGTATCAATCAATCTTAAAAATTCCAATTTTTCAAGAGTTCTATTGAAAGTAGCATAGCTTACATTAGCTTCTTCTTTAAATTGTTTAGATAACTCTCCAGCAGTTAGAATCTCATCACTATCAGCAACTGCCTTAAGTAAGGTTCTTTCAATATCATTCAAAGAATTAATAGTTTCCATTAAATTAACAGAGCCCTGTTTAGCTATTGCCTCTTCAACATGCTCTAATTCAATAGTCCTGCTTGCATTAGCTTCTGCAATATTACCGCACACCCTAAGAAGATCGATGCCCACTCTTAAATCTCCAACCTCAATAGTGTGATTAGCAATTTCTTCAACTATCTCATCTGATATTACACTTGGGAAAAATCCTGCCTTAGCCCTGTCTGAGAGAATATCGAATATTTCAGAATATGTGTATGGTTGGAATGTAATATCTTGAGGAATGAATACGGTGTTAACGTTTTTATCAAGAGCATATCTAAATTCCAAATCTGAAAGAATGGCAAAGATACCAGTTCTCACTCCTTCAAATTCCTCATAAGCTCTTAAAATATCATAAAATACTTTATTTGCATTTTGACTTTGGAATAAATAATTAACATCGTCAAAAGCAACAACCAATGCTTTGTTTTCTTCTCCAAGATATTTCATAACCTTTTCATATACCCTTGAAAAAGGAACTCCTGTCTCAGGAGGTTGATGTCCAAATAGCTTTTTATGAATTTGAGAAAAGATTCCAAAACGTGTTGTATGTAATTGACAATTAATATAACAACAAACAACTTTATCACTGATGTTTTCTACCAATTCAAAAACTTTCTTAATTGCAGTTGTTTTTCCAGTAGCACATGACCCCATAATAACTGAATTAGTAGGACGGCCCCCTTGAATGGCTGGCCTAATACACATAGCCATTCCTTCCATTTGACTATCCCTAAAATTAAAATTATCAGGCATATAATCTGGATTAAATGCATTTATGTTTAGGAATAATGTTTCATCAAACATTAAAATATCTTCTATTGCCATATAGTTTATTATATGTTTACTTATATAAAAAAGTTCTTTAAGTTTGAATAATGCTTTACAAATTTTATAAAAAATCCAATAAAGCTATAAAAATTAAATGATGTGGATTAATAAAGTGGATAAAAAAAGAAAATACTCAAAATAAGAAAAGGAAAATAGGAAAAATAAGAAAAATAAGAAAAGGAAAATAGGAAAAATAAGAAAAATAAAATAAGAAAAATAAAATAAGAAAAATAAATTAAGAAAAAATCTTAATTATCAACCAAATTGATTACTTTTACATCGGTATTTTCTAAAATCCAATTAAGAAGTCTTTCTGCATAAATTAACTTTTTAGTTTTTATTTCATCTGCAGGGCCAGTTTCCCCTTCAATATTTGGTCTTGAATATTTAGTAACAATTGTTCCAAAATCCATACCTGCAAGAACCATTTCATCTGCACCTAAAGCAATAGCTAAAAACATAGCTCTATCACCATCAGTAAATCCACCGAAATTATATAGATTACCTACTGGAACAGATTGGGTAGTTCCTAATATTTTATCAAAGCTTCCTGAGAATAAATCAATATTTTCTTCATTATTACCATGAGCATGAATAACAAAAGAAACTCCATGAGCATTTGCAGTTAGTAAATCAGAGATTTTACCATCTAAATCAGTGGCAATAATATCTGGAATAATATCTTCTTCTAAAAGAGCAGTGGTAGCACCATCAGCAGATATGAGAACATATTCATCTAAATTATAAGACTTACTATCTTCAATATGTTTTTTTAATGAAGGACCTGCACCAAAAACAATGAATTTGCCAGTGTCATTCTTTTTATAAACAGTTTCATCATACAAATCTTCAAGAGTTAAAAAGCCATGGTCATCAAGTATTTTATCTAATAAATCAGCAGATTTTTCATCATCATCTCTTGAAAATCCAAAGTCCTCAAGAATTTCTTTATACCATACCTCCCATTCATTAATATCCATAATCACACAACCAAAATAATTAAACTAATTAAATAAAATAAAAAATAATAAAATAAGATTTTAATATTTAAAATTCCCAATTACCCACTTCATTAATTCTGCCAGTTAAATCAATGTTTAAAGGAGTCAAGCTCGGACGTCTTTCTACCAATAGACAATAGCCATCAGTTCCTTCTTTAAAATTCTCAACTAATTTAGGAACGATCATAACTGTATCATTACCATCATCATCCTCTCTTTCAAGAATATTGGATTCCAGCATTTTATCTGCAAGGTAAGTTATCTTAATCTTATCAGACAATGGTTTAGATGGAATATTTAGGTTTAGTAAATTAATCCCTTCTGAAAGGCCTTCATCTAAAACTTTTTTAACTAATTTAACAAGGATCTTTTGTGCAAAGCTATAGTCTGCATCAACATACCACTGGCCATTTTCATCTTTTTTAAAGCAGTCATCATCAAGAAAGAGAGAGCATGCAATAGCAGGTACTCCTTGAGCAACAGCTTCAAGTGCAGCACAAACAGTTCCTGAAATGGTAATTTCAGATTTACTAATGTTGATTCCAGGATTGATTCCAGTTACAACCAAATCAGGCTTTTTATCACAAACATAATTAATACCTACATTAACAGAATCAGAAGGAGTTCCGGAAAGACCATAAGCTTCACTGCCATCAGCCAATTCATATTTATCTAAATATAAATGCTTCATAATATTGACTTTACGGCCTACACTACTATTATTCTCTTTAGGAGCTACAACAGTTAGATTAGCTAAATCCCCTAGTGCTTGCTTAGTAGCTAAAATTCCCGGAGCTAAAACACCATCATCATTAGATATTAAAATATTTTTCATGACAAACCTCTCCATGTAATATAATTCTATAATTAATAATACTTAATTATTCTTAAAAATGATCATAACAATCCTTAAAAATAATTATAATAAGTCTTAAAAATGATTATAATAATCCTTAAAAATAATTAAAAAATAAAAAAATTATAAAAGTCCTTAAAAATGCTTAAAAAAGTCAAAAAACTTAGATATTTTATTTATTGAAGGCATTGCAATATTGTTAATAAACTTAATTTGATAATTGAACATGAATCTTTCAAATTCTGATTTAACACTATCTAGCTCATTTGGAATATCAATAGACTGTGGACATAAACTCCTACACCTTCCACAATGATTACATAAACCAGCACTTGATTGTTTATTAGTTATTCCCCCAACAACAACATAATAATTCACAAGAGCATTTGAAATAGGCCCAAAAGCTTTTTTATTAAATAAATACTTATCATTATAAATTTTAAAACAATCTGGAATATTCACACCCTTCGGACAGGGAAGGCAATAGCCACAGCCAGTACAGCTGATCTCAATCATAGAATTAAAAATGCCCTGAGCTTTTTTTATCATCTCTAGTTCTTCATTTGATAAAGAGCCAACTTCAACTCTAGTAGCAATAGCCATATTTTCTTTAATCTGGCTAAGAGAACCCATCCCTGATAAGACACATGTGATTTCCTTTTGATTAAAAACCCAGCTTAAAGCCCAGTCTACAGAAGACCTACTAGAATCAGTGCCTTTAAATAAATCATCTAACTCTTTAGGTAATTCTCCTGCAAGAATCCCTCCCTTTAAAGGTTCCATAATAAAAACAGCAATATCCTTTTCATAAGCATATTTAATGCCTCTAATACCTGCTTGTGCATTAACATCCAAATAGTTATACTGAATAAGAACCATATCCCAATTGAAATCATCAATTGCCATATTAAATTCATTGGGAGCTCCATGATAAGAAAATCCAATATTTTTAATCTTGCCTTCAGCTCTTGCTTTTTCTAGAAATTCATAGATTCCAAGGTCTTTAAGCCTTAAAAGCGTAGTTAAATCAATACTGTGAATATAATAATAATCAATGCAATCTGTTTGAAGCTTTCTTAGTTGTTCATTTAAAAATGCACCCATATCTTCACTGGATCTTAGCATCCATGAAGGTAATTTAGTGGATAGTTTAATCCTATCCCTATATTTAACTCCCTTTTCATCTTTTAAACTTAGAATCTCACCTAAAAACGATTCACTTTCTCCGCCATGATAAGTATATGCAGTATCAATATAATTTATTCCACTATCAATAGCATGTAAAATATATTCTTGAGCTAGTTCCCTATCTATAGAATTATTTTTAGTAGGAAGGCGCATAGTACCTAAGCCAAGTGGAAATAATTCATCCCCATTCTTTTTTACTACTCTCTTTACCATATAATCATCACTTAAATATAAATCTTAAACACTGTCCTATTTCCTGAATGTTCATTTATCACTATCTTATTGATTAAATAGCCATTTAACACCATTTGATTAAATAGCCATTTAACACCATTAATCAAATAGCCATAACACCATTTGATTAAATAGCTATTTAAAGCATTTTATTGCTTAAATGACTATTCAATGCTATTTTTTCCTTAGCTTTAAAATAACAAGTTCAGAATCTGTACCCCATCTAAAAGGATAATCCATTGAACCAACACCTGTTGTAACATGCAAATACTTATCTTTTGTTGCAAATTTACCCTTAAAAAGGCCTCTATTATACCATATCCTATCTCCTATCCAAACAATGGGATAAAATTGGCCTCCATGAGTATGACCAGATAATTGAATATCAAAGCCCAATTTTGAAAAATCCTCCCAGTTTTGTGGGGCATGAAAATTAATAATATTAATCTTGTCCTCCCTAATAAATTCAAGTAGTTCATTAGCACCTACAGTTTCAATTTCTCCAAAGCTAAATGTTAATCCAAAGATATTTAAATCTTTAAATTCCATTCCCTCATTATCCAAAATAATAATTCCTGCCTTTTTGCAAGCTTTATAAACATTTTCAATTCCCGGATAAAAGTCATGATTACCTGCAGTAAAGATTATGGGAATGCCTATATCTTTAAAAGCTAGAAAATCATCCTCTTCAACTGTAGAAGATCCATCAGCTAAATCTCCAGATATGATAACCAAGTCACAAATATCTGAAAGCTCATTTAATTTATCTCTAATGTCTTTAATAATTTTCTTATGTCTGATAGCTCCAAAGTGAACATCAGACAAGTGAAGGATATTTATATCTTCATTTAAATTGTCCAAATAAATAGTTTTCTCATTGACAACTAATTTATGAGCCTTATAATAGCTATAAATGGCGATTAAAGGAACAAGAGCCACCAATAAAACAATGGCTAAAAATGGAATTTTCAAAAAACTACCTGCTAAATAAATGATTATTAAATCCATTGCAAAAAATAAAGACATCCAGAGCCAAATCCCAGATATCTCATCTAGCATTCTAGTTATAAATCTTGATTTTTTCTCTTCAAAAAGCATAGGACAAATATGCAATACAGCAAATAAAAGAGTTAATAAAATCAAATATGAATCATCCATCCCTCCGAATAATAAAAATAAATATTTCATTAAAAAAAATTCAAAAATTATAATTAAAGGAGATGAAAGAATAATCCTTCTTGTTCTAAAGCTCATAAGAAAAACCTCTATTATTATTTTTTATAAAGTTATTTATAAAAATTACTCTAAATGAGAAAAAAGAAGAAAATAAAACTTAACTAAAGATAGGTAAAATAATAAACAGCAAAATAAAATTAAAAAACTTAAAATGAAAAATAATAAAATCCCTAAAGAAAATAAGCTGCTGAGAAAATATTTAAAAACCATTAAGAAAACAAAGTGCTGACAAAATATTTAAAAACTATTAAGAAAATAAACTATATATAGCTTGACATATTAATCTAAATTTTATAAAAACTAAATGATAATCAATTTGAAATCTAATATAAAAATTAAATTTAACTCAAGCTCATAATTCTTATTATATATTGGAGGATAATAAATGAACGAAATATTATTAATGCTCCCAGGTCCAACAACTGCTGACCCAAGAGTATTACAAGCCATGTCTAAAAATGTTGTAAACCACAGAGGAGATGAATTTGGAAAAATTTATACTGAAACTACCGAATTAATGTCTAAAACTTTCCAAACTCAAAATGATTCCTATATCCTTACTGGTTCAGGAACTTCCGCAATGGAAGCAGCTCTTGCTAATCTTGTTAACAGAGGAGACAAAGTATTGAATATCGTTGGAGGAAAATTCGGAGGAAGATTTGTAGAAATTGCAAATGTTCATGGAATTGAATCCAAAACTTTAGATCTTGAATGGGGAACTGCTGTAAGTCCTGATCAAGTGCAAGAAGCTTTAGATGCTGATGAAGATATTAAAGCTGTAACCGCTGTACACAACGAAACTTCTACTGGAGTAGCTGCACCTATTGATGAAATTGGTGAAGTTATGAAAAACTACGATGCATTATACATTGTAGATACTGTATCATCTTTAGGTGGAGACTATGTAGATGTAGATAAATTCCACATCGATGCATGTGTAACTGGATCTCAAAAATGTCTCGCTGCACCACCTGGACTTGCAGCTATCACTTTCAATGATGATGCATGGGCAGCATGTGAAAAGGTCGAAGCGAATAATTACTACCTAAACATGCTAAAATACAGAGCAAGCGGTAATAAAGACCCTGCCCAAACTCCCTACACCCCATCTGTTTCATTAATTTATGCTTTAAAGGCAGCACTTGAAGTTAGCCATGAGGAAGGGCTTGAAAACAGTGTAGCAAGACACCACCAAGCAGCAGCTGCATCAAGAGATGCTGTTAAAGCTTTAAATCTTGAATTATTCCCTGATGAAGCTGTATCCTCAGCTACTGTAACTGCAGTTAATATACCTGAAGGTGCAACTGATAACGACATCAGAGGAACTATGTTAAACAAATATAAAGTCCAGTTAGCCGGTGGACAAGACCATCTTAAAGGAAATATTATTAGAATTGGACATATGGGTGTAATTAATTATCAGGAATTAGCTATTACATTTACTGCATTAGGATTGACCTTAAAGGGATTAGGTTTAGTTGAGGATGCAGGTGCAGGTGTAGCAGCTCTTGCTGACCATTATATCTAATTCTTTTTTTCTTTTTTCTTTTTATTTGAAATTCATGCTTTTTATCTATTTCTTTATTTTTATAAGCTGATTTAAAAACAATTATTATAAAACTATTTTTAAAAGATTCAAAAATAAAAGGCATCTTAAATAGCAAAATAATAACAAAACTATTATAAAGAATTCATAAGAAAATATAATTATAATTCTAAGGTTAAAAAAAACAATACCTATAACAATATAATTATAATTCTAAGGTTAAAAAAAACAATACCTATAACAATATAATTATAATTCTAAGGTTAAAAAAATATCTATATTAAAAAATTTTAAAAAAGGAGTTAAAAAATGATTGATGAAACACCGATTAAAACTACTGTTGAAGAGTTAAGAAAGCTTATCAATATTAACAATTACATTGGAGAAGCAATTGAAACTGAAGATAAAATCTTAATTCCAGTATCTAAAGCAACAATGGGTTTTGGAATTGGAGAAAACAAAAATGAAAATGAATTAACTGGAACCGGTGCTGGAGTAAGCGTTGAACCAATTACCATGGTCGTTGTAACAAAAGGAAAGGAAGGAATCGATGGAATTAGAACTATCAATTTAGCAAAAGGAAATGAAACTAATAAAGCATTAAATGAATTAGGATTAATTATAACCGACATATTGAAAGATATTATTCCTTCACAAGCTAATGGCGATGATTATATAAACATTGATGATGTTAGTGATGTTGAAATTAAAGATGAAGAAATAAGAGAAAAAGCTAAAGAAAGCATAAATGATATTAAAGAAGATATAAGCGAATGATTAGAAGATAAATTAGATATTGATATCTGTAAAAGTGAATAAATTTTAAATTGAATAATGATAATATTCAAATTAAGAAAATAAAAATAAATCATGAAAGGGCGATAATATGAACTTCAATCTTTTTTTAATTATATTAATCGTCTTAATAATCATCTTATGCATCACACTATACAACGGTTTAAAAATATTGTTAACCGTTAAAAAAGAGGAAAGTATAGTTAAATATGAATTAAAACTAACTATGCTAAAAATATCTATTTTTAAAAGAACCGGTTTCAAAGGAAAGGATAATCTAGCAGATGATGAAAATAAAGATTTAGAAGAAAATCCTAAAGAAAAAAATAAAGAAAAGGATAATAAAGAAGAAGATAAAGAAAAAGATACTGAAGAAGATGAAACCACAGAAGAAAAAGGTTTAAAAGAAAGATACGAAGAGTTTAAACCTATTTTTAAAAAGCTAAAAAAATCTAAGAAAGAATTAAAAAAGTTCTTAAAAGACATTTTAAAAGCTATTGATTTGAAAAAGTTAGAAGGAAACTTAATAATCGGTCTTAATAATCATACTAACACCATTAAAATAGCAAGCTGGATTTGGTCAATAGGTGCTATTGTAAATACTACATCAAGACCAACATTATTAACTGTAGATCCTAAATTTAGAGAAGAAATAATTGATTTTGAAGGAAAAGTAGAATTGAAAATAAATTTATTAAAACTAATATATTATAGCTTAATTTTATTAACTAAAAAGAACATTAGAGAATTAATTAAAGAACTAATAGATATAGGAAAATAGATAATTAAAGGGATAATATGGATGGCATAGAAATAGTAAATAAGTTCAAGAGGGAAACACTTTATGAATTTAGTGAAGCTATTTCCATATTGAATGATGAAATTTATTTAATATTCAAAGCAGAAATCATTTCAGTTGATGCAAATCCATCTAAAGCTAAAACATCCAAGCTAAAGAGGTTAATAAAAGATAATGAAAATAAATCAGAAACATTCATATCTTATCTAGAGATTGAGCCAATAGCTTATTTATTAAAAACTAAAATAAAGGAAAATGAATATAAATATGATGTTGAGGCAATTGATAATAAATACATGAAATTTATTAAAAAAAATAAAGATAAGCTATTAAAAAGTTTTTTAAATGAATAAAATAATTAAAAAAACTAGCTAAAAAGCTAACTAAAAAAACTATAAGCAAAAATATTAATAAAAACTATTAAAAAATAAGCTCTTTCTATTTAGGTAGCCGAATATTCTCTTCACAAAGTATTTCTATTTAGGCAGAGGAATATTCTCTTCACAAACAAAAACATCAACTAAAAATGCTTTATTTGAATTTAAGGATTTATCAATAGCTGATTCAAGATCTTCCTTAGATTCCACTTTCATAGAATCAATGCCATAAGCATTAGCTAATTTTACAAAATCAGGATTTATTAAATCTACCTGATACTTTTCAATATTATAAATAGTTTCTTCCCATTGGCGAATAATGCCTAATTGAGAATTATTTATAATAAAAATAGATATATTTAAATCATATTCTTTAACAGTAGCCAATTCTTGAATAAGCATCTGAATATCCCCATCTCCACAAATAACAACAACTTGATTATCTGGATGGGCAATAGCTACGCCAATAGATCCCCCTAAACCATAACCCATTGGCCCAAATCCTCCTGAAAATAAAAGCTTTCCAAATTTATCATTTTTTGAAAGTAATGTTGTCCAAGTAGTGTGAGTTCCGGCATCTGATAAAAAATAACTGCCTTCAAATGCATCAATAATTTTATTAATTACATAAGGGGGCCTTAATGGATTAAAGTTTTCCTCCACATCTTCAATTCCATCAATAACCAATTCCTCATAATTAAAATAGATTTCATCAATCCACTCAGAATCAACTTTATAATCTTCAAGTTCAGATGATAAGAAATTTAAAAACTCTGAAACATCCATAGAAAGATTGATATTACCTTTAAGGCAATCACCATCAATATTTACATGAATGATTTTATCTTTAACAGTTTCTAAATCACAAGCTGCAATTGTTCTTTCAGATAATTTTGCACCTAAAACTAAAATACAATCCGAGCTTTTATAAGCATAATTTGCTAGTGAAGTTCCTCTAAGACCTACAATACCAAGGTTCAATTTATCGTATTCACTAATGATTCCTTTAGAGTGAAAAGTTGTGGCAATAGGAAACTGTGTTTTAGTTAGAAAAGCGCTTAATTTTTCAATAGCTTTACCCCAAACTATGCCATTTCCTGCAATGACTAATGGTTTTTCTGAAAGCTTAACTTTTTCAATAGCTAAGTTAATATTGTTACCTACATCTTTTAGTGCATTTTTTGAAAAATCATTAGAATTTCCATAAGCACCACCATTATAGATCAATTCACCATCATGATAAATGAAATACTTATCAAAGATAGCTAGTAAATCATAAAAATCACCAATACCAGAAACTCCTTCATCAAAACAATCAAGATTTAAATCTATATTACTAAAGATATTATAATCAAAAGAATCAACTATATCCTTTAATTTAATATTCTCTAAACTTAAATCGATATCTTCAAGAAGAATATCTTTAGAAAGATTAATATGAACCGGCCCTTTAGGCTTTTTGTGAAGTATAATCAAAGACTCGATTAAATTGAAAATAGCTAATTTAGCTGAAGACGGATGAAAGCTCTTGATAGTGATATTTTCATAAACATCATTAATTGGGGAATTTTGAAAAATGTCCTCATCCTTTTTAGAATAATCGTTATCTCCAGTAATTACAAGAAGAGGTACTGAATCTTTAAAAGCAGTGGCAACTCCCATAACTAAATTCATAGCACCTGGACCTGCAGTAGAAATACATAAACCATAATTAGCGGATGAACGAGCATAGGCATCTGCTGAATGCACTGCCCCTTGTTCATGCCTTGTAAGAATATGTTCAATTGAAGAGCCTTTTAAAGCATTGTAAAAAGGAAGTATCTGTTCTCCAGGGTGCCCGAATATATGTTTAACACCATCTTCTTCAAGTAATTTGATTAATACCTCTGCAGTATTCATATTATCACATATTAGATAAGATAAAATAAAATTAAATAAAACTAATTAAATTAAATAGATAAATTAAATTAGATTAATAGATTAAATTAGATTAAATTAAATTAGATTATATTAAATTAAATATATTTAATTAGATTAAATTAAATTAGATTAATAGATTAAATTAGATTAAATTAAAAATTAAATAAATTAAAGAGTTTTAATAATAGCTAGATGAATTATTAGAAGAATTTCCAGAATGCATATCTTCTAATTCATCATCAGTTACAATTATTCTAGCTTCTAGACTGTTATAAACCTTAGTTAGAATTGTTAAATCTTTTGAAGAGATTAGAATAAAGTTATTAGACTTTTTATCCTCAACAAAAACTGTATACGTTCCAAGATTATTATTTTTATAATAAGTAAAACCAGCATCAGACTTTTTTTCACTACCTAAAGTCTCTTGCTTAATATTTTCAAACCGAAGAAGTCCTTGTGATGCTGTAACTGGGGATCCATTATTGAAACTTGTAATATTGAGACCATAATCATAATCACAGTAATAAATAATATCTAGATTGTCCGTATAAGTAGAACTTTTATCAGTTAGTGGAACTTGAGCAGAACAAGAATTAGTTAAGTTAATTTGATGATAAGTGATATTTCTACCAGGTTCAAATATTAAATATGAACATACACAAAGTAAACAAAATACCACAATTATTATGATAGCTATTTTTTTATCCATAAAATACACCTTTTTTAAGATAAATAATAATTATGTTTTTAATCTTTTATATATTATTATAAAAAAATTTTTATAAAATTAAGAAAATCTATTATAAAAAATAGAAAAAATAATAAAGAAAATAAAGAAGATAAATTAAAAAATAGAAAAAATAATAAAGAAAATAAATCAAAAAATCAATGCAAAAAATAAAAATAGGTAAAAAATGAAAATTAGAAATATCAATCATCTAAATTGAAAATAGAATCTGCTCCTTTTCCTTCATAATCATAATATTTATCTTCATCATCTGATTGTTTTTTAAGAGATTTAGGTTTATTTGAAGAGATGTAATCGGATTTAGAAGATTTAGAAGATTTTGGTTTTTCAACATAATCATCTAAAAGAGATTCATACCCTTCATCACCAAATACTCCATCATCAAAGAAATCATCACTAAAATCTCCAAATTCCATTTCTTCAACTTGCTCTTCATTTTTAGGTTTTTTGGAACTATATTTATTATTAGATTTAAATTTAGAGTTAGGTTTAGAATTGGATTTAGAATTGGATTTAGAATTAGATTTAGAATTGGATTTAGAGTTAGATTTAGAATTGGATTTGGATTTTGATTTAGATTTAGAATTTTCAACATAATCCTCCAATTTATCAAAAATAGCTGCATCCTTAGAGCTTTTGAAGGTATGATTTGGTTTTTTAGAACTTTTTTGAATACCGATAGATCCTTCATTTTTTATAGGGGAAATATAATCCAAACCATCAAATTCATCATCGAAATCCATATCATAATCATTAACATCATTATTTAGATTATCATTTAGATTATCTAGATTATTATTATTTTTATTTTTATTTTTATCTCTATTAAACATGTTTATTTTATCAAATAATGATTTTGATTTCTTTTTATTGTTATTTAGAGATTGTTCTCTAGATTTGGAAGCTAAATCATCATAATCAGAATAATCTTCACCATCACCATAATTATCCTTTTTATTTTCATCATCAAAATCTTCATCATAAGGAGAGTCAAATTCTTCAGAAGATAAATCCACATTTCTTAAAACATTCTTATCAGATTTAGATTTAGATTTAGATTTGGACCTTTCAAATCTGTTTAATATTCTAGATTTAGAACTGTTATCCTCTTCAAAGTTATCAAGTTTTTCATCTGAATCTTTATTATCAGATTTTCTAAATCTATTCCTTAATGATTTATATGGATTGACAAAAGATCCATTTTTATCAAATAAAAGATTATTCCCTTCAGATTCATCTTCATAATCATCAATAGTCTTATCAATATATTCTTTTTCTTTAAAGTAGTTAACCCCATTTTTACCCTTACTTGATAGATCAATCGAATAATCTCCATCATATGGAATTACAGTTAAAGCTAAAGGAATAAGAACAAATATAGAAGCTATAATGGATTGAATAAATAAACTTTGCCTGTCTCCAACAAGAATTAAATTATAAACTCCTAAAATCCAAATAATAGATAATATAGTTGGAATCACGAATTTAATATCAATTATCCAAGATTTATCTACTTTAATATAAGAATTTTCATTTAAAATCTGAGGAAGCTCTTCAATATCAAAGACCCATCCTAAAACAATTATTTCTAATAAGACTCCTAAAATAATTGCAAATTGACTAATGAATGAATCTGTAATTCTTAAAAGGTACTCTCCCATACCTGTTGCAAATATAAATGATGTGAATAGGCCTACTAAAACAAGTTGCCTAACAGCTTTATTTCTAGACCATCCAAATTTTTCAGAGATAGAATTAGATAAAGGTTCTATTAAAGCTAAAATAGTACTTAAGCTACCAAGAAATAGAAGTAAGAAAAATGCAGGAGCTACCATATAAACCCATGGATCCATTATATTAAATACATTAGGGAAAACAACAAATATCAATGAAAATCCATCACTAACTAAACTTGTAATAGGGATATTTCTACCTAATGCCATATAACCCATAATAGCAAATAAAAGAACTGAAACTAATACTTCAAAAATCAAGCTTACTAAAACAATAATCCATGCATTATCAATTAATTTCGCTTTTTCTGGAAGGTAAGATGAGTATGTACTTGCAATAGCATAACCTAAACCATATGAAAATACTAATTGGCTAAATGCATCTAGCCAAACATTTAAATCTAATAAAGCTGACCAGTTTGGATTAAACAATGCCATTATTCCAGTACGAGATCCGGGTAGTTGAAGTGTAAAGATTAAAATACCGACCAATAGTATAAAAGATAGTGCTAAAGATATCTTGCTTATTGTTAATATTCCTTTGTTGATTTCTTTACGGGAGAATAAATAAATCAATCCCCATATAAATATCAAAGCAATTCCAATAGGAACTACAAGGTATGTTAAACCATATGGATTGGAAGTGCTATGTAACAATGTGGTTGTAAAGAAAACACTGGGATTATTACCCCATCCTTTAAATAAACTAAGTATAACATAGATAAGGTCCCAAGACATTATGCAAGTATAATAAATTAAGACTATAAAAATTAAAAATACTATAAACCATGCCACTATTTCAAACTCTGATTTAATATTATAAAATATTTTAGGCAGACTTGATTTAAATTTAAAGCCTATTCCAAATTCTAATGCTAAAATAGGAATAGCCAAGATTACAATAGCTAAAATATAAGGTATGAGAAAGGTTCCGCCACCATTTTCATACATAAGATAAGAAAATTTCCAAATTCCAGACAATCCAATAATAGCTCCAATCATAGCTATTAAAAAACCAGTTGAATTGCCCCATCTATTTTCAATAATTTTATCACCCATTTAACATCACATCAATATTGACTTTTATTCTTATCTAGATATCTCTTAACTAACAAGGTATAATGAAATAGCAATTTAATAACAATTTTATTATTATATAATATATTAAAGTTTTGATTATTTAAAAAATTTGCTTATTTTAATAAAAAATTTTTGCAAAAATTAGTGTGAAAATAGAAAAAATAATAAAAAAGTAAAAAGCTAAATAAAATTAAATAAAACTAAAAAAATAGCTAAATAAAAAACTAAATAAAACTAAATAAAACTAGAAAAATAATAAAAAAGTAAAAAAATAAATAAAACTAGAAAAACTATTTTGACTAAAGCTTTTTTAAAAGTTTTAGTTAATTATCTTCAAGTGGCTTATAAAACTCTTCGTTTTTAGCTGGTAATTTAGTAAATATGACTGGGACAATAATAAGGATGACAGTTAAACAAAGCATAACCATCTGACTTATAAAATCACTAGTTAAAAGAGTGCTATAAACTCCTTGAGCCCATAAACCAAAGATACAAAAAGGCAAAATATATTTAATTACAGTTTTCCACAATTTGCCCATTTTAATGGTGGAATATTCATTTAATGTATCAATAAGATTATCAAATTTATAAATCCAGCCGAAAATAATACATTCAAGTAAGACCCCAAACAATAATGCAAAGTTATTTAAGAATCCGTCAAAGATCCCTAAAAGCATACTTCCTGATGAAGTTGTAAACAAGCAAGATATACAGAATCCACTAATACATACAATAGTTGCTGATTTTCTTCTTGAAAAATCAAATTTTTCAGATATTGAATAAGATACCACTTCCAATAATGCCATTACAGATGTTATACCTGCAAATAAAATACATAAGAAGAACAATGGAGCAATAACTGTAGCCCAAGGCCCCATAATATTAAATACTTTAGGGAAAACCACAAACGCTAAACCAGTTCCCTCAGTTACCAATTCATTAAATGGAATACCTGTACTTAAAGTCATAAATCCCAAAATAGAAAAGATTCCAATAGAATTAAACACTTCAAATCCAGAATTTGAAAATGCAACAATTAAAGCATTATCAGTTAATTTAGCACCTTCTGGAAGATAGCTTGCATAGGTAAGAGCAATAGACATACCTAAACTAAGCGAAAATATTATTTGACCAAAAGCAGCAAGCCAAACATTTAAATTAGCTAATGCAGACCAATCGGGAGTGAATATTTGAGTGTAACCTATTGAAGCACCAGGCAAACTTAGTGAAAATACAACAATAACTACAACGATCAAGCAAAGAATAGGCAATAATATCTGACTAACTTTACCAATACCTTCATTTAAATCCCTTTGTACAATAAACCAAGAAACCAACCAAATAGATAATACAGATATGAAAACCCATGGAACAATAGTAAAAATACCTGAAAGAGAATCAGATGCCTGCAAAACATTATTTGAAAAAAATAAATCAGGGTTTGAACCCCATGCTTTAGTAAAGCTTAAAAAGACATAGATCAAATCCCAAGCTACCACACAGATATAATAAGTTGTTATTAAAAATACAATAAAGGATATAAACCAAGCTACAGGTTCTAATTTAGATTTAACAGTGTATAAAGACTTAGATAATGAAGATTTGAATCTGTAACCTACTGCATATTCTACAAGAACAAATGAGATTCCTAAAAGAAACAAAGATACAATATAAGGAATCATAAATGATCCTCCACCATTTGAATAGAGAACATTTGGAAATCGCCAAATATTACCTAAACCAATAGCAGAACCTATCATTGCCATTACAAAAGCAACATTATTATTCCACTCAGATCTTTTACTAGATGCCATAAAATCACTACAAATTAATAAATAAAAACTTAATAAATATCATAATTTAATAAAATTATAAAAATTAAATAAAATTAATAAACTACAATAATCCAAATAAAATGAATTAAACTAAAATAATTTCAATAAAAGAAGAGAACATTGATTTAAATAAATTAAATCAAATAATCCAAAATATTAAAATTAAAAATTTCAAAACAAAAATGATTAGTTTTAAAAAAGCTAAGAAAAAATAAAAGAAAGAAGAAAAAAGAACTTAAATATATTTAAGCAGTTTCTTCAGCTTCTTCGACTTCTTCAAAATCTACTTTTTCACCAAGTAACATTAATCCAATGTACATTACTACAATTGCTACAGGAATTGAAAAGTACCATGGAATACCGAATCCAGCTGGGATGTAACCAAATACAATAGCAATAGCTGCAACGAATATAGCATAGTATATCTGAGTCTGTACATGGGCAATATGGTTACAACTTGTACCCATCGAGGATAAGATGGTAGTATCTGAAATAGGTGAACAGTGGTCACCGAAAATAGCACCAGTTAATACACCACTGGTACATACGATTACAAAGCCCATTTCAGGGTTTACAGCCCAAGCAAGAGGTATAGTTAATGGCATTAAAATACTCATAGTACCATAAGAAGTACCTGTTGCAAAGGAA
This sequence comes from Methanobrevibacter olleyae, assembly GCF_900114585.1. Classification (NCBI taxonomy): domain Archaea; kingdom Methanobacteriati; phylum Methanobacteriota; class Methanobacteria; order Methanobacteriales; family Methanobacteriaceae; genus Methanobrevibacter; species Methanobrevibacter olleyae. Next base: position 20,314 of record NZ_FOTL01000004.1, read on the forward strand.
ATTAAAGCACCTAAAATGAAGATTAAAGTTGGTAAAATAAATATAGGAATCGCACCTTTTAAAACACCTACCAAGTAATCAGCAGTACCTAAATCACCGATAACTCCACCTAATGACCAAGCGAGTAATAAGATTACACCAGTGATAACGATAGTTTTCATACCGCCAATCCATTCACTTATTGCTTCTTCAATAGTCATGATTCTTTGAAGTACCGCCATAAGGATACCTACAATAGAAGCAAGTAATGCAGCTTGGAACAATGCAACAGATGCATCAGAAGCGGATAATGCCTCTAAGATACCATTAAATGATAAAGGAGATGTTTTCATTAATGTAATGAGAGCTTGGTCTTCTCCACCTAAGATAGTGGTGTATCCACTCCAGTAGAATGCAATAAGTGCACCAATAATTAAAGTAGCGATAGGGATAATCGCATTCCAAATGGAAAGTTTAATACCTTCAACTGGTTTAACATCATCAAAACTAGTTGATTCAAGGGATTTAACCGGTTCAGATTCTTTTCTTTGGCGAGCTTTTTGTTCTACTTTTTTCATTGGTCCGAATTCATATAAAGTAACTGCAGAAAGAACAATGAAAATTAAAATTAAAATGTTGTAGAATCTAAATGGAATAGTTTGTAAAAATATACCGAATCCACTTACTTCCATTCCAATAGATTTGAAACCTTGAGTAATTAAACTGATTTCTAAACCAATCCAAGTGGAAATAATAGCAATACCTGCAACAGGAGCTGCAGTTGCATCTACTACAAATGCTAATTTTTCTCTAGATACTTTAAGTTTGTCCATAACAGGTCTCATAATAGGACCTACAATTAAAGAGTTAGCATAATCGTCAAAAAATATACATAATCCTAAAAATTCTGTAAAAATTTGGGCTTTTCTTGGAGTATCAGCCCGTTTAGCAAATTCATCCGCTAATGCTTTTGCTCCACCCATTTTAGTTACTAATTGAATTACCCCACCAATAAGTAAACATTGAAGGATAATACCTGCATTCCATGGGTCAGCCATACAAGAAATAATTTGAGTACCCATTGCTAAAAATGCATTAATAGCAGAGCTGATAATATTTAAATCGTTAACAGAAACCATAAACTCTCCAACAAACACCCCAATAAACAAAGACAATATAGTTTCTTTTGTTATAAATGCTAAGGTAATAGCAACAAGAGGAGGTAGGAGAGTTAAAATTCCGAAACGAACTGCATTATCGTCTCCAGCTGGCGCATTAACAATTAGCAAGGATAATACAAAGAGAGCTATTACAGAACTAGCTGCAATTAATCCTATTTTTAAATTATTATTCATTTCCATAATCACACCATTTTTATAAAAAATTAAAAAATACAACTTAAACGATTGAAATAATTTATTTCTCAGTAAAATCTGAAAACAAATATTCAGATAAATAGATAAAAATTAAAAATCATTTAATAATATAATAAGCAAATACAATCCATTTAATAAATCATATGAAATATTAAATAAAATATTAATTTAGTTAATATACATTAACTTAAGTAATATATAATATATTATATAAAATTAATATATAAACTTAACTTTATAATCTATTAAAATTAGCTTTAAAATCAATCCAAAATTAAGTAAACAAATTAATAAATAGATATGATAATTTAAAATTATCTATTTAAATATACTGAAACAAATAATTAAATTTAATAAAAATAGAAAAGATTTAGAAAAAACAAAATAAAAAAATAGAAAAAATTTCAATCAAGGTTTTTAGCTAAAGGCCAAAAAGCTTGTTTATGAAAATATTTGTTCTAACATCCAGTCAGCATCATATTCCTTGATTTTATGAAAATATTTGTTCTAACATCCAGTCAGCATCATATTCCTTGATATCATCAAAAGATTGCCCCATACCTAAGAATAAAATTGGTTTTTTGATTATATAACCAACAGAAAGTGCAGCACCACCTTTTGAGTCAGCATCTGCTTTAGTAAGTATGACACCATCTATATCAATAGCTTCATTGAATTTTCTTGCTTGTTCTGTTGCATCATTACCAGTTAATGCATCACCTACAAATACAACTAAATCAGGCTTAGAAACTCTGCGGATCTTTTTCATTTCATCCATTAAGTTAGTATTTGTTTGCATTCTTCCAGCAGTATCGATTAAAACAAGCTCTTTACCTTTAGCCTTAGCATGCTGAACCGCATCAAATGCTATAGCTGCAGGGTCAGATCCTTTTTCATGTTTAATTAATTTAACACCTAATTTATCTGCATGATAAGCTATTTGCTCAATAGCTCCTGCCCTAAATGTATCTGATGCCGCAATAACTGGAGTATAACCTTTTTTAATATAATAATTAGACAATTTTCCAATAGTGGTAGTTTTACCAGTACCATTAATACCTACAAGCATTACAATAAGAGGTTCTCCTTGAGAAACTTTCTCTTCAAGTAACTCTGTCATTGATTTACCTTCAATATCAATAATATTAGATACTGCTTTTTTAAGAGCTTCATAAATATACTCTTCAATATCACTACTTCTTTTGATTTTTTGACCAACCAAATCATTTTTAACAGATTCAACAACAACACTTGAAACGTCCATTGCAACATCCGCTTCTAGAAGACCTAGCTCTAATTCAAAAAGAATATCCTCTACATCATCTTCAGAAATTGATTTTTCTTTAATAAATGATAAAAATCCACTAGATTTTCCTTTTCTATCCCCATCACCAGATTGTTCTTTCTTACTTCGTCTAAATAAAGAACGTCTAGATTTTTTAGAGCCTTTATCTACTTTTTCTCCACTATCTTCAATAGAATCTTCATATACTTCTTCATTTCCACTATCTTCACTAGAACCTTCATATACTTCCCCTTCATCTTTTTCAGATTCTTCTATTAAATCCTCAGCAGATAGCTCTTTAGATAGACTTTCAAGTTCAGAAGCCTCTTCTATCCCTTCACTTAATTCCTCTTCAGAACCTTCTTTTTTATCTCTTTTTAAAAAAGAAAAGAAATTTGATTTTTCTTCTGAAATTTCCTTCGAATCATCATCAAAGGATTCTTCTTTAGGAATTTTTTCTTCAAAAAGCTCTTCAATGTCTTCTAATTCTTCAGCTTCATCAAAAGCATATTCACTAGATTCTTCGATTGATTCTACATTATTTTCTTCTTTAGCTTCATCTTCAACTTTATTTCTTAATTTACCACTTGTTTCAGCAAATTTTTTCTTTAATGAATCAAACAAGTTTATCCCTGCCTAATAATAAGTATTAAAATTAAATTATTTTTTTTAAGATTTTTCTTAAAAATCATATTTTATTTTCAACTATGAATATTCAACTAATGAAAAAAATATTTCTAAAAATATTTTTAAATTAAAAAAAAATAAAATACAATTTTATATCCATAATTAATTTTATATTTAAAAATTAATAAACTTACTTATTTTAACTCTCAAATATAAAATTTATCATTTAAACTTAAGAAAAATAGGATTATAAAAATTAAAATAGAAAATATAAAAAAATAAGATAAATAAAATAAAAAATTAAAATAGAAAATAAATAAAAATAAGAAGATTTTAATCAAACTTTTTTTTAAAAAAAAGTTTGTTTTAAAGACTCTAATAAAAATAAGTCACTATCTACATCATTCCTTGAGATTGAAGCTTTTGCATCAACTGTTCAGCTTGAGGAGAAAGCTGAGCTACAATATCAGTGATTTGTTGTAAATCTGCAAACAATTTATCTAAGGTATTTTCAAGCTCTTTTTTCTGTTCAGCAGTAGTTTGTTTAGCCTCTTCAAAAGTTTTAGATACTGCTACACCAGAACCAAGACTCATAATAACTTTATCTTCATTTTTAATCTCTGCATTAATGAAGGAGCCAGCACCAAGAGGAACTAAAGTCTCAATGGTGTCTTTATCATTAATATCATCTAATGTAGATTCTAAAATTCTAATTTCAGCAAGTGAAGTTTGAACTGCATCGATTTGATTTTGATATAAATCAGATTGGGATTTGTAAACTTCAAGTTGAGCTAAAATTTGTTGTAATTTTTGCTGGTCTTCCATTTTAACACCTTAAGATTATTATTAAATCATCTAAAGAATTGCTTTAACAATAGGATCTTCTACTTCATCCTCAGCAATTTCTTCAATAGAGTCAATATTAATTTGATTTCTTTTTATTCCATGTTTACTTCCAAAGATGGAATAAAGTTTTTCATAAATATCTTCTTCTTTGATAGCTTTAAGCTCTTTAGTAAAAACTTGTGTTTCACTACCCATTACAAAGCTACCTTTAATTCTAAAAATTTTTGTTATCATAAAAATCCTTTCCTAAAATACTATAATTAATCATCTAAATTATAGGCTAATCAAATAACCAATTAAATTAAATAATTTTGATAAATTTAATTATCTATAATCAAACTAATAATTGATTTAATTAATAATTAATAATTTTTAAATATTGATAATATTAATTCGATAATATCAGTATAAATTCTTAAATATCGATAATATTAATTCGATAATATCAATATAAATTTTTAAATTATAAATAAATCAATTAACACAACATATCCTTAAATTATGATGAATATTAAAAATCACCGAAATCTAAAAAGCCTAAAGCTTCTTCGATTCTAGCCATTTCAGGACCTGTAGTATGTTCACCAACCATAACACCGTTAGAATTTGCAATACCACATGCACCTACAAGAGGCATACCTTTACATACGGTTCCAATATTTCCTTCAACTTTAAAGAACTCTTCAACAAATCCAAGTTCATCAGATAAAGTATCTCTATGTAAAAGAGCACCTTTATTAGTAACTATACTTGCTGAGCCAACTATTTTAGAATCAGCAAATTGATAAATTTCAACAGGTACTTTTAAAGTATCTTCAACGACTTTAATAGTTTCTTCCTTAATATTTGGACCTGCTATAGCACCATAATCATTTACTGCAAGAATATTACCTACTGCAGTATATTTTCCAGGAAGTCTTGCAACATTAATTCCTGCATCTTCTAATGTTCCTATTTCTTTATCACTTGCATGAGGAGAAACAAGAAATCCATTAGAATTTCCAGTGGATAATACTCCATTTAAATTACATCCTGCAATAGATGTTCTTATAAGGTCTACTTCAAGTGCTTCTTTCATCACAGATTCCATTTCACTAGGAAGATTAAAAGGAACAATAGCTACTTCATCATTAACAGATATGTAAACTCCTAAATTAGGGTTTCCAGTTAAATTTATTCTTTTAAGCATATTTTATTCCTTATATAATATTTAATCTTAAAAAATATTTTATTATAATGTTTAATATTTAATAGATTGAAAAGATGATTAAAAATAGCTATAAGCAAAATTAGTTTTCTGCTAAAGTTGCTTTAACAATACCTTCCTCATCTTTTACAGCATTTACTTTTACTTTAGAGGGAATTTTTTGAATTCCTCTTTCCCAAATAAATTCATTAATAGAAGCATCAAGTTTAACTTCTTCTGCTTTCATATGTTTCATTAAAAAGCTTTGAACTTCTCTGATAGCTCTAGGAGCTCTGATAGTTCTTTTTACATTTTTAACTTTTCTAAGTGGAATAACATAAGTTCTTTCTAATTCTTCTGCCATATTAAACAACCCCTATATTTTAAGATCATTTCTTCTCCAATGTCTAGGTTTAGGTCTGTATCTTAATTTACGTTGAGTTTTAGAATAAGCCCATATAGGGATTCTTCTGTTTTGTTTATTAGCTTTAGCCATTCTTAATTTTTTAGCTAATGGTTTATTTCTACTCATTGTTTCACCGCGAATATAATAAATTTGATATTTTGAAAAATAATTAAACTAATTCATAAAAGATTAATAATTAAGCTGATCCATAAAAGATCAATAAGAACAAATTAAGCAATTCATAAAAGGTCAATAATAACAAATCAAACAATTCATAAAAGATCAATGAAAGCAATATTGTTCATTACTTCTTTAAACCAACTACATTAGTTTGATAATGTTCTGGAAAGATTAAAGAGGAATTTTCTCCTTTTTTATCAATTAAACAGCGAATTTCAACCTCATAATCCGAACTTGTATCTCTATTACTTTTCTCATGTTTTAATTCAAAAAGATTATTAACAAGATATTTAATAGTTTTATAACCAAAACTATCTAGATTCATGTATTGGATATCTTTTCTATCTTCTAAACTTCTAATTTGATTTCTATTAAGTTTAGGAGTTTTATCATCTCTTCTTGTTCCATCAGCAACAAAATCGTAATGATTTGCTACCTCTTCAACAACAGCTTCATGAAGATATTTTATTCCATCATTAGGAAATCCATCTTCCATAATGATGTCTACAGCTTTTTCTAAAATAGAAATATCTAAATTTAAAACTTTATGTTTTAAACCAATAGATTCTGCAGATTTTGCTGCTGGAATGAATGAATCATAAACACCAAAGTTAGCAGTGACAAGTTCAACATCAAATCCTAATTGATTAAGAATAATCCCCATTAATGAGCTGTCTTTACCACCACTATAAAGAACACAAGCTTTCATTTTACCAAAACAAATAGTCGATTATCTTCTTGTAATGTTAATTTCTCTTTTTTGACCTATAAGATTTTTAAGTAAAACTTTAAGTTGTTCATCAGTTACTTTTCCTCTAAGAGAACCTGCTTGAGCTGATTGAAGTAATTGAATTTCAATTTGTTGAACTAACTCAGGCTTAGTTAATCTAAGATTATCTAATCTTCCACGAGCTTCAGGAGTTAAAATTTGTCTCATAGCTTGTTTTAACTGATCTTGCATTTCTTGTTGCCTTTGTTGAGCCATTTGTTGCTGAGCTAATTGTTGTTGATCCATTTGTTGCGGGTCAGCATTCATAGCAGCTTGTTTTTGTAATTCAGCCATACGTTTTTTACGTAATTCATCAAGTTCACTCATTATAAAATCTCCATCTCCATTAATTTAAATTATTTCCATTGAATCAATCATCAAATATATTCAATGATTAATTCTAATTAAAAAATTTTACTTAATATTTTGAAAGTTCTGGAATATCTTTAATTAATTCAGCAGAAGTATTATCTAAGAAAGATCTACCTTCTGGAGTAATAATTCTTCCAGCATCGACTTTTTCTACATAGCCTGCATCTTCTAATTGATGTAAAGCTACTCTTACAATAGAGCCGCTGCCTTTTCTGAATTTTTCAGGATTAACTCCTCTATCTTTTTTACCACCGTAGAAGGTTCTTAAACTTCTAACACCAACTGGTCCATCAATATAAACTCTTCTTAAGATAGAAGCACATCTTACATACCACCAGTCGATGTTTTCTGGTTTTCTTTCTTTGTGAACACCAGTTTTAACGAGTTTTGTCCATTCAGGGGCAATAATTTTATCATTATTATCTTTAAATTCATCTGCAACAGTATTAATTAATAACTCTGCAGGAACATCAAATACAGTTGTCATATAATTTTCTCCAATTAATATGTTTATAATTTAGCTTTCTTATTCACCTAAGACTGGTGTCTGTAACTCTAAGTGAATAATCTAATTAGATTGTTTTTTATAAATAACAGCAACATTTCCTCTAACGTCAATAAGTTGGGATTTAGTGCCTTCAACAATGTTGCTAATCAAATCATCTTTATTTCTTGCAACGTTTTTAGCAAATCGTAATTTAATAATAGGATTGGATTTTAACTGACGTTTAATCTCTTCAATAACATTGTCATTAACACCAGCTTTTCCAATATTTATTGTCATAGCGGAACGAGCTTCATTCATAATCTCTTTTTTTGAAAGTGTAAGAGTCAATTTTAGCTCTCCTTTTTAATTTTTTTTCCCTGATGTAAGGAATTTTCATAATATAGCCACACTCACTACAAAAAATATTAATTTCGTTATTAATTAGCCGGACAGTGCAGTTGTGACCTGGAACTAAAAACTTGTAACAATTTTTACAATATCTTCGTCCCCAGACTTGAGGAATCTTTGTATTATATTTTTTTGAAATTTTTCGAGCCAATTCAACATAACGGTGAGCTCTTTCAGGATGCTCTTTATATTCTTTTTCTGCACGATTAAAAAGAATATCCATTCGTTCTTTAGCTATTTCAATCATCCAATTTGGTTTTTTTCCTCTAGTCAAAGATACCCCTCTCATACAAAGTATAACTTACTAAAATAAAGCATTACTTAAATAAAATTGAATTAAAAAGATAAATAACATTTTAAGCAATTTAAAATAAAAAGTAATAAAATAAATATTCTTATACCATATAGCACAAGAAGAATATTAAGATAAGTTATGTTTTTTCTATTTAAAAAGCTTTTCTATTATTATAATATATTATAATAAAAACAGCATAAAAAAAGTAAAAATTTGATGGTGGAGATAGAAAAATTCTTTCTATCTTTAATGATAATGGTGATTTAATTAATTTAAAAACCATTCCATAAAATCAATAGAACCAATAGGACAGTCTGAATTATCAGATACAATATACAATATCAAATCACGAATTTCTTCAATTGATTTATCACTTACATCTATTTCATTAGTTTTTTCACCATAAATATCATAAGCCTCAGCTGAGCAAACTGCCAATGCTTCTGCTTCTAGATTTTCTTGAATTTTAGATTCTGTATAATTCCTTTCTTCAAGTCTTCCTCTAAGGATACTTGGATTTAAACGAAGAACAATCATTTTATCTGCACCTTCACAAAGATGAGATAAATGACCTTCTACAATAAGAATAGATATTTTATTTTGATTAATATTCATATTATTTTGATTAATATCAATATTAATATCATTACTTTGATTGATATTAATATCATCATTTTGCTTAATGATAATATCATCATTTTGATTTCTATTACCTAAAAAAGTCTTAATTTCTTTATTAAGACAATCATTTAATTTATCAATATCAACAACTTTATAAAATTTATCAGGATCTTCACCTAAAACCAGATTGTTTTCAAGTGCAAAATCATTTATTTTAATAAATTTTGAATTAACCCCATTATTAGATAAATAATCGTTTAATTCACTAGCAACAGTTGTTTTACCAGTACAAGGAGTACCTGATATAAAAATCACCATATCTTTTGATAAATCATTTAAAATAGACATAATTAACCCTATAAAAACAAAATAAAAAAAAAAATCATTTCTTTAAAATAATACGTAAAACATCTTCGTCTTCTAAGACATGATCTGGACCTACCTTTTGACCAGGGAATTTAACAGAAGTTCCCCAAATCTTTGCATGTCTAAAATTCTTAACAAACTCTCTATGAAGTTTGCTACATGCATCAATAACTGAAGACCCTCTCCTAATAACTAAAGGATCTTCCATATCTGCTTTTCTACCTTGTGGCTTTAAATAAACTCTTATCAAATCTACATGATTAAATATTTCTTCTTTAAGAGTATTAATATTAAGTTTTTTATCAGCAGAAATTGGTATAAATTCAGGAATTTCTTTTTGAATTTCTTTTAAATAATCAATATCAACTAAATCCACTTTATTTAATAAAATCATCATTGGAACATAGGATTTATTATCTTCAATTACATCAATAAACTGGTCAATTGTTACATCATCTCTGAATAAAACATCAGCATTATGAATCCCATACTCATTGATAATAGACCTAATAGTTTTTTCATCCAAATAAGTTAAAGGAGCTGTTGTTGAAACATTAACTCCACCTTTACGTGTTTTTTTAATTCTAACATCAGGTTTAGTTTCATTTGGCCTTACACCAATATTTCTAAGTTCTTTTAAAATAACAGTTAAATGTTGTGGATTAAGGGTATCTAATACTACAATAATTAAATCTGCAGTTCTTGCTACTGATAAAATCTCTTTACCTCTACCTTTACCTCCAGCAGCACCAGTAATAATTCCAGGAATGTCAAAAATTTGGATTTGAGCATTATTGTATTCCATAACTCCAGGAATAATCTCTAAAGTAGTAAATTGATAAGCTCCAACTTTACTTTCAGCATTAGTCAATTCATTAAGTAATGTAGATTTACCTACAGATGGGAAACCTACTAAAACCGCTGTAGCATCTCCACTTTTTTTAATGTGGAATCCTTCACCTTTAGATCCACCACTACTTCTTTTGATTTGTTCTTCTTTAAGTTTAGAAATCTTAGCCTTTAATTTACCTATATGATGAGAAGTAGCTTTATTATAAGGTGTCTTTTGAATTTCCTCTTCAATAGATTTTATTTTTTCTTCTATAGACATAAACTCCCCAATAAAAATTTATTACGAAATAAGAATTAAAAATATTCTAAATAATTTAATATTTTATAATTTAGTTAAAAATTAAAAATATTCTAAATAATTTAATATTTTATAATTTAGTTAAAAAATATTTAAAATGTATAATATTTTATTATAGTATAAGTTTTGTATTTTTAACATATAAAATATGTGGTAAAAATAGAATAGAATGAATAAAAAATAGATAGGTTAAATTAAAAAATATCTAAAAATAAAAAAATATCAAAAAATTAACTAGCTTAAACTAAAAAATAAAAAAAGAAAAGTTATAAAAATTATAAGTAAAAATTAAGATAAGTTTAACTTACAATCAATAACTTAATTTAAATTTTATACATAACTTTATGTATCTGTTGTATTAGTATCTGAGTTATCTGAACTTGAAGCTGCATCATTAATAGTCCAAACAGAAACACCCTCTTGCATGTTACTTAATACAAATGTATCTTGACCCATACCACCTAATAAGAATAACCTAGTAAAGACTGAATCTTTAAGTTCATTATCCATTAATATAGCAGTATATTCATTTTCAGAACCTATAAGATACAATGTATAATTAGCCTTTTTATCTAAGGTTTTATTTACAGTTAAATAATTGTTTTCAATAGCAATAAGATTGCTTGCTTTAAGAGGATTATATTCAGTACCGTTTACATCAACTTTACTACCATTATTTGACCAAACAGCAGTCATTTGAGCAGTAGTTTCATTAGTACCATTAGCTCCTCTTTTGATAATGGCATTATATTCAATACCACTATCGTTTAAAACATTTATACTACCTTGAGAATTAGGTTTAATTTTAACATAATTTGAAGCCATGTAATATTGATAGTTTGTACTATTTAATGTATCGAAGTTCCATGAACCGAAGTAAGACCACCATCCAGCTTTTTGAATCATATCTGAACTTAAAACAAAGGAGATATTATTTGGATTAGATGGATGTGATTGTTTTACAACAGCACTAGCTTGTTTTTCTGTTAAATTATAATCTTTAATTAAAGTTGACTTTGCATTAGCTTTACTCATTCCTAAAGTTTTATCCAATGCCTCAACTGCAGTTACATTACTTCCAGTGTAATCACATAATAAATCAGAAGCATTACTACCAGTAGTACCCAACATCTGTAAGATTCCCTTAGATTGGGCCAAATCAGATGTAGTTAATGCTTTACCTACCCAGAATGCACGGTCTCCTGACTGTGAACCTCCATCAAAAGCAGTTGGACGATCAGAGGCAATTTGGAATAGGTAACCAAAGTCCCACCAAGAAATAATAACTGTATCATTAGTAGAGTTTTCTTTAACAAAGTCCATAGCATTCCACATAGGGTCACTTGAACCTGGAACAGTAGATGCAGTAGTTTGATAAGCACCACAAACAGTTGGAGATATTAAAGCTAAAGTTATCAATAGAACAACTAATGTTTTTTTAATTGATACATCAGAGTCCCTAATAGACTTTTTAACATATATTAATATTCCAGAAATTGCTAAAAGAACTACAAATACAATTGAACCTATCATTAAAGCATTTTCAAGACCATAGACAATCTGAGTGATTGGGAATGCAATTAAGAAAGAGCATACAAAAGCTATTAATAATAAAATTCTATCACTTTCAATATTAGCTTTTACATAGTCTGCAGCATATCCTACAAAGATACCTGCACAAATACCCATAGGAACAACTAATACCTGAATAAACCTTGTACCTTGAGTTACTGCAGCTGCAGAAGCAAGAATCCATACAAGGAATAAACTTAAGTAAAGTACATTAAGACGTTTACTTCTATTAATTTCATCACTTGAACCAAAAGAACCAATGTCCTTAAGGGTAATTCTAAATCTGTCTTGTTCTTTTCTTAAAGAAGTAGCTTTACGTTTAGATTTATGTGGTTTAGATGAATCGCCTTTAATTTTAACAGATTTCAATCTAAGCAATCTTTGAACAAAGGTGAACAATACAAATAATACACCAAATAAAGCAACTATCCCACCAATACCGTTAACGATACCATTAGTATTTGCTAAAAATGCTCCTGGAAGGCCTCCAGATAAAAGATTAGGAATTTGCATTTCTGCAACAGAAATATATACATTAGGCCATACATCATTAGCTGCAGATTGGAGAGAGAACCCGCCAGTAAGACCAGATATAGCTGCTAAAATACCATCAATTCCAACAGTGATTAATAATCCAATAATAGCTAAAATTATAATAAATATCACTGAAAATAATTCTTTTTGATTAATCAGCCATTTTAGCTTATTACTATAATTCTTAAATGGTTCAACAACCTCAATATTAAGATAGAAACATAATACAAAGAACACTATCATAACCAATATCATTACTGCTGGGTAAAACATGAACCCAGTCCATGAAAGAGAATAAAGCCCAATAGAAAGAACAGATAATATTGAGAATATTATCCTATGAGCAAATTTATCACTTTTTACAGCTTCAACAAAGAATAGTATAAAGAATAATGGTAAGATTATGTTAAACATATCTGTATCGAAAAATCCTGCAAATGTGTGTGAAATATAATTAGGTCCTAAAGCTACAATTAAAGCAGCTGCAATTGCACCATAATCATTAGTAATTCTTCTTGTAAATATGTAAACGGGAATTACAGCAAATGATGAGATAAATGCACCAGTCCAAAATGCAACTTCAACGATAGACATATCTTGGAAAATATTAATTATTCCATATAATGCAGAGGTTACATATGCAATCATCGGCTGATAGGAACCTACTTCCCTTCCTGATGGATAGTAGGAATGCATATCCCAACCAGAGCCATTTACTAAAGTATCACCAAAGTATCCATGATCCATATAATCTTGAGTCATCCTTAAGTTAAAGTATGAGTCCATTTCACTGAAATAAGGAAGACCATCAGCATCCATATAATTTGCTTTAAGTTGATTAGGAACTCCATTAATATCAGCTGATTGAGCCCTAAGAGCAAAAACTAAAACAAACAATATTGCTATGATAACCACAGATTTTAATATTGTTTTAACTTTCTGATTTTCCATAAAAAATCCTCGTAGATTTTACAAATTAATATTCGAATATATAATTTATAGTCCATATGTTATCATATTATGAAAAGATAAATATTGAAATATCTTAAGAAATTTCTTAAACATACATGCTTAAAATATCTTAATTCATAAAACAACATCATAAGACTTGTAATAACAAATTATCAAAATATATTTTAAAATATATTGTAAATGACAATTATTAAAATTTAAAATTATTAAACTTAATATTTGACATATAATTCTTAAAATTATATTAATAAAAATCAATTTAAATTTAACAATAATTAAATATACATTTTATATACATATATAATTTTCTAATAATCTATGCAAAAAAATACAAATCGAATAAATTTTAAAGATATATGAAAAACATTAAACAATTAGCAAAAAATAAAAAATAAGTTTAAGAAAAATACCTAAAAATAATAAAAAATAAAAAAATAAAAAATAAGTTTAAGAAAAATACCTAAAAATAATAAAAAATAAAAAAATAAAAAATAAAAGAAAGCAAAATTATTTAGATTTTACTTTAACCATTTGTTTTGACTTATTCTCTTTAGAATCTGTTTTTTCTTTTTCCAAATTTTCTAAGTCTTTTACATTACAAGTGAATCTGCATTTTGGAAAACCACTGCATCCTACAAAGTCACCATATCTACCGGAACGTTTTAATAAATCTTTACCACATTCTGGACATTTACCAACAACTTCAGGTGCACGTCTTTTACTTAAATCTTTACCACAATTTGGATCAAGGCAAACATGTTCACGTCCTTTTTGGCCTTTTTTCTTTATAGAAATCATAGGCAAGCCACAAGTTGGACATTTAGATTTTAAAATATTAGTATTTTTAGGTAAGGAATAAGTATTTCTACATTGAGGAAACTTAGAACAACCAATAAAGCTCTGTTTAGTTCTTCTAGAATATTTTTTAACTAATTTTCCACCACAAGAACAGTCTCCAACAATATTAGACTGTTGATAAGATTCATAAAGTTTTGAACCAATTTCCTTTTGGTTATTGTTAATGTCTTTAAGAATTGATTCAACTTCCTTTTCACCATTAGCAAGAATTTCTTCTTTTGTAATCTTATCGGCAGATAAACTATCTAGCTCTTTTTCAAATTCACGAGTCAATTCTTCACTAGTTAAATTTTTACAGTATTGTTTTAAAGTGTCTATTATATGAACACCTAATGGTTTAACTTCAATCTTTTTACCATCGATATACTTTCTATCATATAATTTTGCAATAATATCTGCACGAGTGGCCTTTGTTCCAAGCTCTCTCTTTTCTAATTCTTTAATAAGAGATGCCTCATTATATCTTGCTGGAGGCTTAGTTTCCTTTTCTTCTGAAATAATCTTATGAATTTTAAGGAAATCTCCTTTTTTAAGTGGAGGAAACTCATCAGCTTCTTGTTTTTTAAAGGGATAATGTTTTAGCCATCCTTCATAAGAAACTCTTTTTCTTGAAAATATAAATTTTTCATTGTTAACATTTAAATTAACTTTCATAGTTTCTAATTTAGAATCTTCAGAGAAAACACTTATAAATCTATAAACAATTAAACGATAGATTTTTTCCTCATCAGGAGATAAATTAGATGGCAATGCTCCAGTTGGGTGAATAGCAGGGTGTGCTGCATCTTCTTTTTTACCTTCATTTGGCTTTAACTTTGAAGGTAAATCGAAAACATGTTTTTTAAACTCTTCATCTTTAGAAAGTCCTGCAAAAATTTCTTTAAATCCTAATGATTCAGGAAGTTTTTGAGATGATGTACGTGGATAAGAGGTATATCCTCCAACATACAAATTCTGAGCTGCAACTTGAGTCCTTTTAGGAGAAAATCCAAATACAGTATGTGCTTCAGATTGCAAGCCACCTAAATTAAATGGGATAGGGGGCTTTCTAATAGTTTCTCTAACATTAACATTAGTTACAGTTGCATCAGCACCTTGGCATTCATCAAATATTCTTTTAGCTCTTTTTTCATCAAAGATTTTATCTTCCACATGATTTGCTATAATGTCAAAATCAGACTTAGCTTTAATTTGCCAATAAGGCTCTGGTACAAATGCTTGAATTTCTTTTTCTCTATCTACCAAAATAGATAATGTAGGAGTTTGAACACGTCCTGCAGATAAACTTATACGACTTGAAGAAGAAGATAGCACTGCTTTCATTAAAGCTGAAGAAATATTCATACCAAAGTAATAATCTAACATATGCCTTGCAATACCACTATCTACTTGGTGAGGATCAATATCAATCATGTTATTATAAGCTTCTACAATATCCTTTTTAGTTAATGTTGAAAATTTCATACGAGATGCCTTTGCTTCAGCATTATTACCACAAGCATATTTTAAAGCATTATATCCTATTAATGTTCCCTCTATATCATAATCACAAGCATGAACAAATTTATCTGCATCTCTAGAGAGTTTTTTTATTGCATAAACATAATCTCTAACATATGCACTATTTTTATCTACTTCATATGCTGGAACCCAAGTTAAATCAAAGCCTAATCTATCACTTGAACTGGCAGATGTTAAAGAATATAAATGTCCCACTGCAGATAAAACAGTAGTCTTTTTACCATCTTCTTCAAATTCCCAATAATTTATCTTCCTAGCATATTTTTTCTTTTGGGCCTTTGAAGAGAGGGCCTTTGCTATCTTCTCAGCAGATTTCGGTTTTTCTGAAATAATCACTTCATGCATATTATCACATAATAATAAAAATTATAAAATAATAAATAAACTAAATTTAAACAAATTTTACAAAATTAACATTTGCATAATGATTATATTATATAAACATTTAAATAGATATCTGGAATAAACATTTTTCATATTTAATATACAATTTGTTTAATCATAACATTTCATATTTTGTTTAATCTTAACATTCATATTTAATATACAATTTGTTTAAACTTTTAAAAAAATGAATTTAAAAAATATCAAAAATTATTTTAAAAATCATTTAAAATTATAAATACTTTATACTTAAACATATTATTTAATGTTTTCGATTATTAAAGGCTGTCCTTTTAAGAAGAATATTCTATTAAAAAATAAAAATAAAAATGAATAAAAAGTTAAAAATTAAAATTTAATTAAAAAATTAATAAAATAATAAAAAAACTAAAGACATGAAGAAAAATCAGATTTAAAATAAAAATAAAGAAAAAAATATTTTTACTCTATTTTTTACCCATCATCTCTTCATTATAAAAACCAAAGAAATTAGTGCAATAGCCACACATAGGATATTTTCCATAGTGATAATGAGCCCCTTCATCAGAATTCATATCAAACTCTTTACCACAAGTGTAACATACTTCAATCTTTTCTTCATTATTTTCAATATCAATGTGATTTTCTTCATCGGCCATAATATCCCTCTAAAATTTTATTATCAACTATAATTTTATTATTAAAAGAACATTCCTCTTTAATTATAGTAAACTAAGATTTAACTATTATATTAAATTAACTTATTTAATTGAAAAGATTATAAAAAACCTAAAATTTCAGAACAAGAATAGAAAGTGATAGATAAAAATATTGATATATTGGTTAATTTATTAGATTTTCAGCTAGATTGCAAAAAACTTCAAAATATTAAAAAAAATTCAAAAAGTTTTACCTCTAGAATTATCAATTAAAAGTAATTCTAGAAGTCTATTAAAAAAGATATAAGGCTTTAATTTTATTAAACATTAACAGATGAAAAATATTTTTGAAAAAAATATTATAAAATCATAATAACAGTTCATTCTAGGAAAGTTGGTTTAAAAAATTCATAGCATACAGCTAAAAAATTTATCTCTAGAGCTATATTATAATAGTCTTGTAGATTCTTTAGGTTTTGGAACTTTTACAACTAATATTCTAAGATTTTTATCACTTTCATTATACCAAGTATGTGGTACTTTAGCAGGACTGTCTATTATAGTGTCCTTTTTGACTTTCTCTTTTTCATCTCCAATTTCAACAATTCCTTCTCCTTCAAGTACATAGAAAAATACATCAACAGGAGTCATATGTTTTTTTAAAGATTGGCCTGGTTTTATAGTCATATGAACAGTTAATGCATTATCTGTATCATATATCTTACGTGCATCAACTCCATGAGGATTTGGAGCAGATTCTACATTAGCTACTTCAATAATTTTCATATTACCACCATATATTTATTTTATTAAAAAATGAATCTACTAATATATTTTTGATTGGAAATTTACCCATATATTTAATTTAAAATTTAATTTAATAAAATAATTTAATTTAATAAAATAATTTAATAAACTAATTTAATAAAATAATTTAATAAAATAATCATAAATTAATTTTATTATTATATAATTAAACTAGCCTTTAGCATATATTTAAATATTTTGTAACTTTATTAAGGTAAAAAGTAGCATAATTCAATTCTAATGAATTACTAAATAGCTAAAAATTAAATAATCTAATAAAAAAAGAGATTAAAAGAAATAGAAAATAAATAAAAAGTTAAAAGAAATAGAATAAAAAGAAATTAAAATAAATAGAAAATAAATAAAAAGTTAAAAGAAATAGAATAAAAAGAAATTAAAATAAATAGAAAATAAATAAAAAGTTAAAAGAAATATAAAAAAAGAAAAAATTAATTAAAAATTTAATTTAATTAATTAATATCGTATTTTTGTAAGAGTAAAAGCTCTTCAGTAGATAATTTTTTACCATTTTTGAATTTATCAAAGATACTTTCAGCTCTTTCTTTTTCTTCACGATTTTTCTTATTGCTAGAAGAACCACTAGGCTTATCAAATCTGCGTTTTCTATTTTTGCTGCTTCCTAATTTTTTATTAATTACATGAATTTCACTTAAAATAACTTTAAATTCTTCATGTTTAGCAGAAGCATTTTTTCTAGCTTGGATGAATAATTTATGTGCTTCATCTGCAGCAGTTCTGATTTCATCAGTTTTTCTGAAGTAAGAAAGCATTTGTTCATGAGCTTCTTGCGCTTGTTCTGAAAGTTCAACCACTTTAGCATGGTATTCTTCAGATTTCTTTTTGAGTTCAGCAGCTTCTTCTTTAACTTTATCGTCTTCTTTAATTTCTGCAAGTTCTTTTCTTAAATCATTTGCATTTTTAACAAGTTGATTTTCCTTTTTAATGTCTAAAACTCTGGTTTCAATAATTTTATCAATTTTTTTGATTTCAGTTTCAATCCTTATTTTATCTTTTTTACCAGAAGACCATTCGAGATTTTTAATTTCTTCATTAACTTTATTACGTATTTTTTTGTTTTCTTCAACTTGTTTGTTGATTTCATTACGCTGATTTCTAAACTCAATAGCTTTAGCTAAGTTTTCTTTTAATTCAGAATTTAATTCATCACGTATTTTACGTTGTTCTTTAGCTTCTCTGTTAAAGACTTCTCTTTCATCTGCAACTTTTGCAATAAGTTCTTCTCTTTCATCTTTTTGAGTTCTTACACCTTCAATAGTGTCAGCTAAATCAAAATCAGGTTCAGGAAGAGTATTTTTAGGTTTTTTAGATTTCTTAGGTTTTGACTCTTTAACAGGCTTTTCTTCAGCGCTTTCAGCTTCTTCCTCACTAGCTTCTTCAACTAGCTCTTCAGCTTCTTTAAGTTCTTCAGTAGCTTCAGCTTCTTCAACAACTTCTTCAACTTCTTCAACAACTTCTTCAGTTGCATCTGCAACTTGTTCTTCTTCTTGGTTTTCAACAACTACATCAGTAGTTTCAACTACTTCAGTTTCTACAGCAACTTCTTTATCCACGTCAGCACCTTCTTCAGTGTTTTCAGAGTTTAAATAAATAATGACATTTAAAACATCAGTCAAATCACGGGTTTCTACAATAATGTCTGCATTTTCTTTTAAAGCATGTTTTGCATTGAAAGCAATCCCATATCCTGCAGATTCAATCATAGAAATATCATTAGCTCCATCTCCAACAGCAACACATTCATCTAAAGAATATCCTGCCTCTTCAATGAACTTAGATAGAACATCTAATTTTGAACCAGATACCAATGGCCCTGTTACATCACCAGTTAAAATCCCATTTTTCTCAACTAATGAATTTGTGAATATATTATCCACATTAAGTTTTTCCTTAATAGTATCAGCAATAATATCAAAACTGCCACTTATAATAGCTACATCAAAGCCATTTTCTTTTAAAGTAGAAACAGCTTCTTTAGCACCTTTCATCAGAGGCATTTCATTAGCTAATGTCTTAATATCTTCAGTAGAAGCTCCTTTAAGAAGTCCTACTCTTTTTTTAATGGATGTTTCGAAGTCTATATCACCTTGCATAGCTTGCTCAGTGATTGTTGCAATTTGATCTTCAATATTTACTAATTTTCCAATCTCATCTATGCCCTCACCATCAATAATAACATTATCTAAGTCAAATACTACAAGTTTAATCAAATATATCACCAATTATATTAAGTCCAATTCGCCAAGTCTAGCTTTAGCATTTTCTACACCTAACTTAGCGTCTTTTTTGGTTTTAGCACCAGTACAAACAACTTTACCGGAACCGAATAATAATAAAACAACTTTAGGATCAGATAAACGGTATACTAAACCAGGAAATTGTTCTGGTTCATATTCAGTATTTTCTAATTCCAAAGCAACCGCTTCTAAATTTAATGTTGATTGTAAATTTGCAGAAGCAACAATGTTTTGAATTTTAATATCAAACTCATGAGGAATTTCAGTATCAATAGTTCTCATAAGGTCGACAGTTTTCTTAATAGCTAACTTTGAATCATCGATAGACTTAGCACCAGTACATACAAGTTTACCGGAACTAAAAATTAAAGCAGCAGTTTTAGGGTCTTGAAGTTTAAATACTAAACCTGGAAACTGTTCTCTGTTAAAATCGACGCCTTCTAATGCTTCAGCCACATCAGTAAGTACAATATCTTTGCCAATGCTTGCAGAAGCAACAATGTTTTCTATTTTTATATCAACATCGGTCAATTTATTACCTCCAAATTATTTAAAAAAAGTAAGTAAATATTTTAAAAAATTAGTATAATTTTAGTTTTGACAAATAAAAAAAATTGACAATAAAAAAACAGTTAAAATTAATAAGTTCTTTAATAAAATTTTTACTAATAAAATATATCCTTTATATACTATATAAACTTAATGATAAAAACAATATAAATAGTAATACTCTATATCTATTAAGTATTAATAAAAATTTTAATTGGAATTAGTGATGTGAATCATAGATTATTTATAAAGGTATTTGAAACAAATATAAAGATTAGAAATTTGAAAATAAAAATATTCAAATAAAAAATTTAAAAAGATAGGGAGATTGTTCATATGATTGAAGTAGAAGTAAAAGCTAAAATAAATAGCTTTGATGAAATAAGAGAAAAACTAGGTAAAATCAATGCTATTAAAATTAAAACTGAACATCAAGAGGATAGGTATTTTAATAGCCCTGTAAAAGATTTTAGAGAAACTGATGAAGCATTAAGAATAAGAGAAACAAAGTCTGATGAAGATCATGATTTATTTATAACTTATAAAGGCCCTAAAATAGATAAGAAAAGTAAAACACGAGAAGAAGTTGAAATGAAAATTGAAGATAGACATAAATGTATTAAAATATTTGAAAATTTAGGATTTAAAGAAGTGAGAACTGTTGTAAAGGATAGAGAATACTATAAATTTGAAAATTATGAAATAAGTTTAGATAATGTTTATGGCCTAGAGCCTTATATGGAAATAGAAATAAGTTTAGAAGATAATTCTGACTACTATGAAGCTCAAAATAGTATATTTGAGCTATTTAAAAAATTAGGAATTAGAGATGGTTTTGAAAGAACATCCTATTTAGAATTGCTAGAAAAATTAGAGAAAAATTAGATAATAATTAAAAAATTTTTAAATTAAAATCTATGAAAAATACTTATGAATACAGTTTAAAAAACTATAAAAAAGTTTATAAAAAAAAAGAAATACATAAACTATTATACTAAATTTAAGCTAAGAAAACTTAGATTAAAAAACTATATTTAAAAGAGAAAATAGATAAGAGTTGAGAAAAAAATGCAATATTATACAAGTCCTTTTAACAAGGAAGAGGAATATGAATTCCCTAAAAATATTACTATTTACGACACAACTTTAAGGGATGGAGAGCAAACCCCAGGTGTATGCTTTTCACAAGAAGATAAATTAGAAATAGCTAGAAAACTTGATCAATTAAAAATTCATCAAATTGAGGCAGGTTTTCCAATTGTTTCAGATACAGAAGCAGCTGCAGTTAAAGCAATAGCTAACGAAGGATTAAATGCTGAAACCATATGTTTAGCAAGAACTAAAGTTGAAGATATTGATATAGCTCTTGACTGTGATGTCGATGGGATAATTACTTTTATGGGAACCTCAGATATTCACTTAGAACATAAAATGCATATTAAAAGACAGGAAGCTTTAAACATTTGTATGAAATCTATTGAATATGCTAAAGATCATGGATTATTTGTAGCCTTCTCAGCAGAAGATGCAACAAGAACTGATTTAGATTTCTTAAAAAGAATTTACTCAAAAGCAGAAAGCTATGGTGCAGATAGAGTGCATATTGCAGATACTGTTGGAGCTATCACTCCTCAAGGAATTACATTTTTAATAAAAGAACTTAGAAAAGTAACTGATGTTGATATTGCTATGCATTGTCACAATGACTTTGGATTAGCTGTTATAAATTCCATTTATGGATTATTAGCTGGAGGCAGTGCTGTTTCAACTACCGTTAATGGTATTGGAGAAAGAGCTGGAAATGCTTCCCTTGAAGAACTTATAATGTCTTTAAAATTATTATATGGTGAAGATTTAGGTTTTAAAACCAAATATATTCAAGAGCTTTCAGAATTAGTATCTAAAAAAACCGGATTAGCTATTCCATATAATAAAGCAATTGTAGGTAAAAATGTATTTAGACATGAGTCTGGAATTCATGTAGATGCAGTTATTGAAGAGCCTCTTACCTATGAACCTTACTTACCTGAACTTGTTGGTCAAAAAAGACAGTTAGTCTTGGGAAAACATTCTGGTTGTAGAGCAGTTAAAGCAAAACTTGATGAATGCGGATATAAAGTAACTGATGACCAGCTCTGTGAAATCGTAAAAAGAGTTAAACAAAGCAGGGAAGAAGGAAAATACATCAACGACGATGTATTTAAAGATATCATAAGAGGTATTGATGCTAACTATGTTGATTTATAATATCAACATTTATTTTTTTAATTATATACTTAACTTAATTAAGTATTTTGATTTGTGAATAATATTTAATAAAATTTTTAAAGTGACTTTAAATTAGAGTTTTAAACTATATTATTATAAATAAGTTTATAATCTAATAAATTAAATTATAAAAATAGAAAATAAAATAAAAAATAAGCAAATAATTAAATTTTTAGGAGATTAAATTTGAATATTTCAGAAAAAATATTATCTCAAAAAATAGGTTATGAAGTTAGTCCTGGTGAAATAATCGAATTAGATGTTGATTTAGCTATGTCACATGATGGAACTTCACCTCCTGCTATAAAAACCTTTGAAAAGATAAGTGATAAAGTATGGGATAATGAAAAGATAGTAATTGTTTTCGACCATAATATACCTGCAAATACAATAGGTTCTGCAGAGTTTCAGAAAGTTGCTAGAAACTTTATTAAAGCTCAAGGTATTAAAAACCATTACACCCATGGAGAAGGAATTTGTCATCAAGTACTTCCTGAAAAAGGACATGTTGAACCTGGAAAAATCATAGTTGGTGCAGATTCACATACATGTACTTATGGTGCATTTGGAGCATTTTCCACTGGAATGGGTGCTACAGATTTGGCAATGGTCTATGCCACTGGAAAAACATGGTTTATGGTTCCTGAAGCTTTTAAAATTGAAGTAGAAGGACAATTGAAACCTGGAATTACTTCAAAAGATTTAATTTTAAATATTATTGGTGAAATTGGAATAGCTGGAGCTAGCTATAAAAGTACAGAATTTTGTGGAGAAACAATAGATAATCTATCTGTAGAAAGCAGAATGACTATGACAAATATGGCAATAGAAATGGGTGCTAAAAACGGAATAATGGAACCTAATAAAGAAACTATCGAATATGTTTGCAGTAGAACTGGTAAATCAAAAAGCCAATTGAACATAGTTAAATCTGATAAAGATGCCATATATGAAAAAGAATATCTATTTAATGTAGATGACATGGAAGCTCAAATAGCTTGCCCTAATGATGTAGATAATGTTAAGCCATTATCACAAGTAGCTGGAACCCATATAGACCAAGGATTTATAGGATCTTGTACTAATGGAAGGTTATCTGACCTTGCACAAGCTGCATCTATTCTTGAAGGTAGAGAAGTTCATGATGATGTTAGATTAATCATTATCCCAGCTTCTAAAGAGATATATCAACAATCTATGGATTTAGGATATATAAAAACATTTTTAGATGCTGGAGCTATTGTATCTAATCCAGGTTGTGGTCCATGTTTAGGTGGGCACTTAGGAGTTTTATCAAAAGGAGAAACAAGTATCTCTTCTACAAATAGAAACTTTAAAGGCAGAATGGGAGATCCAAATTCATCAGTCTATTTATCTAATGCAGGAGTAGCTGCTGCATCTGCAATATCTGGATTTATTGAAAACCCAGATAATTTATAAAAGATTTCTAGATTCCTAAAACTCAAATAACCTATAAAAGATTTCTAGATTCCTAAAACTTAAATAAATTATAAAAGATTTTAAATTCCTTAAAACTCATATATTTTATAAACACGAAAGGTGATTAAATTATGGTAAAAACCACCGATAATGATGTTAATCTAAGACTAATTGAAAAAATCAATGAAGTTGAAAAGAAGTATAATAAAAAATTTTCAAATACACAAAAAATTTTATTAACAACTGACGGGTCGATTACAGCAATCCTTGATGTTCTCCATGGAAAAATTGATTTAAAAACATTAAAACAACATTTTGAAGAAGCAACAGAGAAAAGCGCTTCTTTAGTTAATGTTGATCTAGGTGATGAGGTAAATTATAGAGAAATTATAATGCATAAAGATGAACAGCCTTTAATTTATGCAGTTTCTTATATACCTTTAAAAAGATTAACTAAGGAAATTAAAGAAGATTTAGTTAGAGCAGATATTCCAATTGGAAGAATCTTAAAAAAATATAATATTGAATCTAGAAGAGAAATAAATCTCATTCAGATAGAAAAAGCATCTATTAAACTTAAAGAGCTTTATAATACTGAAGAAGATTTTTTAACAAGAGATTATACCATTATTAAAGATGGTGAAATCCTAATGTGGATTAAAGAATTCTTCCCAATAAATTATTTTACTGAAATATAAATAATGAAAAATAAACAATATTAAACTAAAGATGAAAGATGTTTCTCAAATGCTCTATTTCATAAAATAATCATATAAAGGTTGATAATAAAATAAAAAATAAATTGTTGATGTAAATAAAATATAATCATAAGGTGGATGATATGGGAGTTAAATTTAAAGAGATAGTTTCTCCAGAAGAAATTAGTCTAAAAGATTTAGAAGGTAGAACTATTGCAATTGATGCATACAATACAATTTATCAATTCTTATCAGGTATTCGTCAAAGGGATGGAAGTCCCCTTATGGATCAAAACGGAAATGTAACTTCCCATTTAAGTGGAATCCTTTATAGAACCTCAGCAATAGTTGATAAAGGAATAAAGCCAATATATGTTTTTGATGGAGATAGTTCTGAACACAAAGCAAAAACTATTGAAAAAAGAAGAACTATTAAAGAAGAGGCATTAGAAAAATGGGAAGAAGCTAAAGCTGCAGGAAACATTGAAGAAGCTAGAAAATTTGCAATAAGAACTTCTAGAATGTCCCCCTACATCATTGAATCTTCTAAAAAACTACTTGAATATATGGGAGTTCCTTATGTACAAGCAAAAGGGGAAGGTGAAGCTCAAGGAGCTTATATGGTAAATCAGGGAGATGCCTGGGCAGTGGCTTCACAAGATTATGACTGTCTATTATTTGGAGCACCACGTATTGTTAGAAACCTTACATTAAGTGGAGGATTATCTAATTTAGAATATTTAGAACTTGAAAAAGTTTTAAATGAACTAAACTTAACAAGAGAAGAATTAATTGATGTGGCATTAATGGTAGGAACCGATTTCAACGAAGGGATTCATGGAATCGGTGCAAAAACTGGACTTAAATTAATTAAAAACAATACTTTAGAAGATGTTTTAGTTCAAAAAGGAATAACTGAAGTTTCAGTTGAACCTGATGAACTTAGAAATATTTTCCTTAAACATGAAGTAAATACTGATTATAAAATTAAATTTAAAACTGTAAACAGAGAAAAACTCTCTGAATTTATGTGTGAAGAACATGGATTTTCAGAAAATAGAGTTTTAAATGTTACAGCAAAATTAAAAAAATTAAGTTCAACTCAAAAAAGTTTAGAAGATTGGTTTTAAAGGATTGTCTTTATTTATTTTTTAGTTATTAAATTTAAAAATTTCAATTTGATTTAAAAAGCTATTTTCAATAAGGTGGAAAATTTAATCCATAAATCATTTTTACATATTTTAAAGCAAGGCTTGCTTGTCTTTTATAATCTTTTAAAACTCTTCTTTCAAAATCTTCCCTATTTTTACTTAAGGTAATCAGTCTTAAAAAAGAGATATACTCTTGAGCTGATAATTCCTTTTTATAATTATATTTTTTAAATAATTCTTCATCACTAAGTTTTAAGTCTTCTCCTCTAAAAGAGGGAAATTCTAAAGTCTGGCATATAGTTTCCTTAGTGAAATATTTAAGCCTTATTAAAGGAGAAATAGAACTACATAAAACATATTGGCCACAATCGATTAGTGGTGGAATTCCTTGGCTATCCAGTCTTTCTAAGCTAATTAATTTATCAAAGTGCTTTATATTATAAGAATGGAGCTCTGTATAGAAATCAGGTTTATAATAATCAATTAGAGATATTATCTTCTTACCTTGTTCTGATTGGTAAAACTCTTTATTAATTGTAGAAATATAAGGAGTTTTATCAAAATTATAAATATAAATCTGCCCACTGGAAAAATCATCACAGGATAAAAGTTTAATTAAAGGTAGGACATCTTTACCTTCATCCCCATGAACCCCTCCAATAAACAATTTTACAGGGCCTTTTCCATTATTTATATAGTGAAAATAAGACATAATATCAATTAATTAAATTTTTAAACTTAAAATAAAACTAAAAATAAAAATTAAGAATAGTTATAAAAGTAAAACTAAAATAAACTAAAAATAAAAATTAAGAATAGTTATAAAAGTAAAACTAAAATAAACTAAAAATAAAAAATTAAATAAAATCTAGAAAAATAAAAAACTAAATGATTAAAGATAATAGATTATGTACCTTCTCTCCAATCAGATAAGTAATCTTTTTGACGCTCAGATAAATCATCGATTTCAATACCCATAGCTTTAAGTTTTAATCTTGCTACATCATAATCAATAGCATCTGGAGCTTTTTCAACACTTAAACTTAAATCATTTTCTACAATATATTTAGCAGATAATGCTTGAACAGCAAAGCTCATATCCATAATTTCAGCTGGATGCCCTTGACCACGAGCAGCTGCAAGGTTTACAAGTCTTCCATCAGCAAGCAAATAGATTTTTCTGCCATCTTTCATCGTAAACATTTCAATACTTTCCCTTACTTCTTCAACACTTACAGATTGTGCTTCTAAATCTTGTCTGTTGATTTCAACATTGAAATGTCCGGAGTTTGATAGCATACATCCATCTTTCATGTATTTAAAGTCATCTCCATGAATAATATCAATATTACCAGTTACAGTAATTACAAGATCAGCAATTTGAACAGCTTCTCTAATTTTCATTACTCTGTAACCATCCATTCTTGCCTCAAGTGCTCTAATTGGATCTACTTCAGTTACAATAACATTTGCACCAAGTCCTGCAGCTCTTGAAGCAACTCCGCGGCCACACCAGCCATAACCACAGACAACTACATTTTTACCTGCAATTAACATATTAGTAGTTCCCATAATTGCATCTAATGAAGATTGGCCAGTACCATATCTATTATCAAATAAATATTTGGTATAAGCGTCATTTACAGCAATAACCGGGAATTTAAGTACACCATCAGCATGCATAGCCTCTAATCTATGTACACCTGTGGTAGTTTCTTCACATGCCCCTTTAATATTTCCTAAAAGTTCTCTGCGTTTTTCATGAAGATACATAATCATATCTGCACCATCATCAATAATCACATCTGGTTTGTGAGATAAAACATTATCAATAGCTTCATAGTACTCTTCATCTGTCTGTTCCCTCCAGCCATAAATCTTTAGTCCGAGAGCAGCTGCACCTGCTGCTGCATCATCATGTGTTGAAAGAGGGTTACAGCCAGTCATAGCTACCTCAGCACCACCAGCTTGCAAAGTCAGCCCTAAATTAACTGTTTTAGGCTCTAAATGTAAGCATGAACCAATGGTAATTCCTTCAAAGGGTTTTTCTTCTTCAAATTCTTTCTTAATATGTTCAAGAACAGGCATATGTTTTTGAACCCATTTAATCTTTCTAATCCCTTCATTAGCAAGAGACATATCTTTAACATTACTCATAATAATCACATAAATAGTTAAATATATATTTAAAAATTTAAATTGAAAATATCATATAATTTATTATATTAATTATAATTTATGAAAAAAGTCTTATAAAAAATTAATGTAAAAACTAAATAAAATTATTTTAAAAAAAAATAGAGAATTATTTTTTTTAATATAAAAATAAACCATATTCTAAGGAATATATTTCACAGGAACAAACAAAAAATATATAAACTATAAAAGATAAAACTTTTATTACTGTCTGATGCCGGGGTGGCTCAGCTGGTTAGAGCGCACGGCTCATAGGGTATCAAAGCGTGCTCTGACTTTTTTCCTGGGATACCGTGAGACCGCGGGTTCGAATCCCGCCCCCGGCATCCATATATCCCAGGAATCATAACATCATAACTTTTTTTATCTGCTTTTATATAATTTTATTTAATTTTAGTTTTATCTAGCTTTACTTAATTTTAATTCTATATGACTTTACTTAATTTTAATTTTATCTAGCTTTACTTAATTTTAATCTTATCTAACTTTATTTAATTTTATCCATAGTTACAGGTTTTAACTATTTTTAAAAATCTATAACTTTTTTTAAAACTTATTAATAAATAATATTAACTAAGAAAATTAATATTAAAATATTGAAAATCAACATTTGGAATATTGAATAAAAATTAATACTAAAAATTTAATTAATATTATAGGTTATATAATGAAATATAGAACTTTAGGAAAAACTGGAGAGAAAGTTTCTATTTTAGGATTTGGAGCAATGAGATTACCTCATTTTAAAGCTAATGATCAAATTGATATTGAAAAATCTGATGAGATTTTAAGTTATGGGATTGAAAATGGAATAAACCTTATTGACACTGCTTATTCTTATCATGCATCTAATTTAGCTGGAAAAGGAAAATGTGAAGAATATCTTGGTAATTTTTTATATGAAAATTCTTATAGGGATGAAGTTCTTTTAAGTACAAAACTGCCTAGTTGGTTAATAAAATCAAAAAAAGATATGGAAAATATCTTCAAAAGCCAATTAAAAGATTTAAAAACTGATTTTATTGATTTATATATGTTACATAGCCTTAATAAAGATTATTGGAAAATGTATAGAGAACTTAATGTTTTTGAATTTATGGATGAACTTTTAAGCTCTGGAAAAGTAAAACATATTGGATTCTCATCACACACTGAGATGGACTGGATAGTAGATATTCTTGATGATTATGATAAGTTTGAATTTGCTCTTAGCCAATTAAACTATCTTGATGAGAGATATCAGTCTGGAAGGGAAGGAGTTGAATATTTATCTTCCAATAATTTAGGTACTATGATAATGGAACCACTTAGAGGTGGAAGATTAGTTCAAAATATACCGCAAGATATTGTAGATTTATGGGATAGTGCTGAAGAAAAGAGAACCCCTCTTGAATGGGCATTCCAATACCTTTGGAATATGAAAGAGGTTAATACAGTCTTAAGTGGAATGAATTCTCTAAATCAGGTAAAGGAAAATATAGAAATAGCCAATAAATCAGAAATAAATTCTATAAGTGAAAATGATTTAGAATTAATTAAAGAGGTAGCTTGGGAATATAAACAAAGAAAAGCTAATGATTGTACTGGATGTCAATACTGTATGCCATGTCCTCATGGAGTAGATGTTGCTGGTTGTTTTAGAGAATACAATGTTGCAAAGATGTTAAATAACCCAGCAGGAAGTGCAATGCATTATTTCTCACTTGAAAGTGGAACAAGAGCAGATAGTTGTCTCCATTGTGATGACTGTTTATACCATTGCCCTCAAATGATTCATATTTCTGAAGATTTAAAGAAAGTTGAAGAGTTCTTTGGTAAAAAATACACTTATTTCTAAAAATTAAAAAGATCAATGTTTAATTTTAAAAAAATTAAAAAAATACATTTAATTCTAAAAATTAAAAAATACACTTATTTCTAAAAATTAAAAAGATTAAAGAAATAATAAAAAATGACAGCTGTTAATATTATGATAATAAAATATTAATTAAGAGACTTAAAATATATAATATAAATAAGATATAAAAAAGGTGGAAATATGCCAGAAAGGTATAAAGGATTTGGATATTGGGACATAGCAACTCGTCAAATGGGTATTGTAACTAAAAGTCAGCAAACACGATTTAAAGAAGCTAAAGTAGCAGTAATCGGTTGTGGAGGTATTGGTGGAGAAACAATATCAATGCTTGCACGTATGGGAATCGGAGAGTTAATCATTGCAGACAATGATGAATTTGACCTATCTAATTTAAATAGGCAAGCAATGAGTAGTATAGACTGTTTAGGCCTTTTTAAAGCAGATGTAACAAAAGAAAAAATAAGATTAACTAACCCTTATACAAAAGTTACTGCAATTAATGAATTTATTGATGAGAATAATGTAGAATATTTTAAAGATTGTGATATTATTTTAGATGCTTTAGATAATCTATATACAAGAATAATTATAAGTAGATATGCAAGAGAAAATGATATTCCATACATTCATGGAGCTATTCATGGAACTCAAGGACAATTAACCGTATTTACAAAAGACACAAAGTCTTATGAAGAGTTATTCTCACTTCCATCTCTTGGAAAAGAATTAAATGACCAGACCAAAGAAGAAATATCAAAGTTAGCTAAAGGAGTACCTCCAGTAATTGGACCAGTTCCAAACATTATAGGTTGTTTAGAAGCATTTGAAGCTTATAAATTAATCACAGGACTGGGAGAAGTGACTTATGCCCCTAAAATACTTAATTTTGATTTATTAAGCCTAGAATCATTTAAAGTTTTAGAATTGTAATTTAATTCTAAAACCACTATTTTTTAATAAAACTCTTTCTAAAAATTAAAAACCCCCATTTAAAACTATTATTTTTTAAAAAAAAAATTTTTAAATTATTTATCAACCATTTTTATAAAATTTCATTAAAAAATTATATCAGAATCCAATTTTGTTCAAAATTTTATAATAAAAATAAAATATTTTTAAAATTTTAATAAGAAATTATATAAATTAATGAAAAATATTAAAAAAAATAAACTTTTCCCTAAAGTTTAAAAACTATAAAATAGATAAGATAATATGTTAAAAACATAATATACTAGATGAAATAATATCTTAAAAACATTAATATACTATTAATTGGAAATATATTTCCGTGAATAAAAATAATCATTAAATTTATAATTAATTGAACTAATTATTAATTATTCTTAAAATTATTTAGGAATTTATTATGAATATTTTCACTAAAGAATATTAAAAGATAATTAATTGAATTAATTTTAAAATTAATATTTATTTAATTATAAAAATTATATTATTCCAATATATGGAGAATGATTTAATGGATGAAAAAATCAAAAATGTAATTGAAAGAATGAAAGCAGACAATATTAAGTTTATTAGGCTCCAATTTGTTGATTTACATGGAATTCCAAAGAATGTATCAATACCATGTGAATTAGAAAATATGGTAGATTTACTTAATGACGGAATTCTCTTTGATGGATCTTCGATTCCAGGATTTGTGGAAATTGACTCAAGTGACCTTGTATTAAAACCTGATATAAGCACTTATTCCGCTTTATCTTGGAGACCTGAAGAATCTGCATCTTGTAGATTTATTTGTGATATTTACACCCCTGATGGAGAACCATTCGCAGGAGATCCAAGAGGAATTCTTAAAAAAGCTTTAGCTAAAATTAAAAAAGAAGGATATACCTACAATATAGGTCCAGAACCAGAATTCTTTATTGTAGATACTGATGATGAGGGAAATCCAATTCCCCATGATGATGCAGGATACTTTGATGTAGAACCTACCGATAAAGGAACTGATTTTAGAAGAGAAATAACTACTAATTTACAAGAATTAGGTTTTGAAGTTGAAGCAAGTCACCACGAAGTAGGTCCAGGTCAAAATGAAATTGCATTTAAATTTGATGATGCATTAAAAACTGCAGATGCAGTAATTACATTTAAACAAGCAATTAAAGCAATTGTAGCAAATATGGCATATTTTGATGGATTCGACTACAAAGTAACTTTCATGCCAAAGCCATTCTTTGGAGAAAGTGGAAGTGGAATGCACTGCCACCAAAGTTTATTTAAAGATGGTAAAAATATTTTCTACGATGAAAATGCCGAAAATAAATTATCTCAAGAGGCACTGTGGTTTATTGGAGGATTATTAAAACACTCTGCAGCACTTACTGCAATTACTAACCCTATCGTAAATTCATATAAAAGATTAGTTCCCGGCTATGAAGCTCCAGTATACATTTCCTATGGTATTCAAAATAGGTCTACTTTAATAAGAGTTCCAGCTGCACGTGGAAAAGCTACTCGTATTGAATACAGAAGCCCAGACCCAACCTGTAACCCTTACCTTGCATTTACAGCAATGTTAGAAGCTGGAATGGACGGTATTAAAAATAAAATTGACCCTGGAGAATCTTTTGAAATCAATATTTATGAATTAAGTGAAGAAGAAAGAGAAGAAAAAGGTATTGAATTATTACCTTCCAGTTTATGGGAAGCATACCACACCTTTGAAAATAGTGAAATTCTTAAAGAAGCACTTGGTGAACATATATTCAATGCATTTTTAGATGCAAAATACAAAGAATGGGACGAATACAGAGTCCAAGTATTTAATTACGAACATAAAAAATATTTAAACTTATAATTTAAGTATCTAGACATTACTAGCTATTTACTAAAATATAGAATAGCTATCTTAATTTTTTCATTTTAAAAAACTAATAATATAAAAATAGCTATCTTAATTTTTTTATTATAAAAAACTAATAATATAAAAATAGCTATCTTAATTTTTTCATTCTAAAAAACTAATAATATAAAAATAGCTATCTTAATTTTTTCATTTTAAAAAACTAATTTTATAATCATTTTTATAAAAAATATTTTAAAAAATTATTATGATTCCAATTTCATAAAAAGTAGGAGATTGCATGTCAGAATCTGAACATAGAATGATAGAAATTCTAAGAATTCTTAATAATCAGGAAAAAGCAATAGGTTCAAAAGTAATAGCTGACGAACTTAAAACTAAAGGATATAATCTAGGTGAAAGAGCAGTACGTTATCATATGCAAATTCTTGATGAAAAAGGATACACTGAGAAAAAAGGATATTCTGGTAGAGTGATAACTGAACTTGGAAAAAGTAAATTGGAAAAAGGTTTAATCTACGATCAAGTAGATTTCACATTTTCAAAATTTGAAGAGAGAATATACTTAACTGATTTTGATTATAATAAAAAAGAAGGAAATGTCATTGTAAACACTTCAAATATCCTAGATAATAAAGCTTTTGATATAATTAAAGAAGTATTTGCCTCAGGATTTTGTGTTAGTCCCTTAATCAATATGCAGAAAACTGAAATCAATGGAAAAAAAGGATATCTCATGAAGACTATCTGCGGTACTACAATAGATGGAGTCTTTTTAAAAAATGGAATACCTTCAATTCCCCAATATGGAGGACTTGTTGAGATAGAAGACTATCATCCCACTAAATTTTCAGAATTAATTTCATATAAGAAAACTTCAATTACACCTTTAGATGCATTTATAGCAAAAGATATGACTTCAGTTTTAGATGTTGTAGAAGAAGGAACAGGAACAATTCCTGCAAACTTTAGGATTATTCCTGGAAATAGTATTGATAAAGTAAAGCAAATCATCCAAAAACTTGAAAAGCTAGGAATCAGTGGTGTTTTAGAAATTGGCAATATCAGTGAAAATATTTTAGGAATTCCAGTACCTGAAGGTATGGTTGGAATATCTATTATTGGAGGAATTACTCCATTTTGTGCAGCTCAAGAAATGGATTGCAATGTTGATATAAAAACTGGAGAGGAATTTATTGATTATAACAAGTTAAAAGAACTTGAATCTTCAAAATATAAAATAAAGCCTGCAAAAAAAATAGATTATAAGAAAACACCATTCATACTTACTAAATCATTAAATAGAATAAATCAAGTAGATTACGATTTTGAAACTAATAAAGGGAACATTATAGCGAATATCTCTTACTTAAATAAAAGTGAATTAGATGATGCTATTAATATTATGAAAAAAGCTTATAAAAGCCTTCCAAAATACATAAACCCTCATTTTAGTATTATGAATCATCCTACTGATAAGGCAAAAGTAGGAATAGCTACTATTTGTAGTTTATCTATTGACGGTATTTTAATTAAAAATGGTATTATGAGTACTCCCCAATATGGAGGATTATTAGAACTTAGTAAACCACCATTATTTGTAGAAATGATATCCTACAACGGTTCTTCAATAGATCCTCATAAAATATTTATTTTCAAAAATCTTACTTCCATGACAAAAAGGAAAAACCCTAAAAAGATATTGGCCTCAATTAAAGAAGTTCCATACATTGCAAGATCACACTGTGAAGAAATATTAAATAAGATAAGCGAAAATGGATTTACTATATTTAAAGTAGGTAAGCCAAGAGAATTAGTCTACAATGCAAAGGTAGATAATTATAACTTTGGTATAGTTGCTGGAAGTGGGTTAAATTCAATAGCAGCTATAAAAGAAAAAGGAATAACTATTGAGGTTAAAGCAGCTGAAACCATATTAGCAATTGAAGATATGGGTTTAATTTATGAACAGTGAGAAAATAATCATTATCAATCCAAGAAATAATTTCAACAGCAGAAATTAGCTATAACAATGAATTGATATGAATTAATTTTACTAACAATATCATAATCATAAATTAAATTTCACAATATCTAATCTAAAGTCTTATTTTTTAAAAATAAAAACTAATTAATGACGAAAATAAATAAGTTTATATCAAGATTTTAATTCTTATTTATAATTTTTTTAAAAATTTATTCGATATTAACACATATGAAAAATAATTTTTTTATAAATTATAATATGAGTTTAAAATAATTTATATTATGTATTACACTAACTAACAACTTATTTAAAAAATATGGCTATTTAAATTATTCATTAAAAGCATATGATAAATATTAATCTTTTTTTAAAAAATATAATCAAAAATAAACGATATTCCTTATTTTAATAAATACAGGATAAATCTAAGCTTAACCTTAAAAAATAAGATATAAATTAATTAAAATAAAATTAAATAAATTTAAAAAGCTTTATAAACAATAAGAATAAATATAACAATCGAGAAACATTTTGTATTTTAACTAATGTAACTCAAATAATTTAAATTAAACTATTAAATTAAAAAAATAATTTAAATTAAAATATTAGATTAAAAAATTAAGCTTGGAAATTAATTTTAGAATATTCAAATAGGAGATTTGCTAAAATGGATTATAAAAAAATAGCAATAGTGGCTATCATACTCATCACAATATCTGCTATCTGTGTTACTGGATTAAGTGCAGCAGATTCTGAGGATAAAAAAAGTATTGATGTTTATGCAGGAGCAGGATTTAGTAAAGTAATGCCAGATCTTGTTGCAAAATTTAATGAAAAGTACCCGAATATTGAAGTTAATGTAAAATATGGTGGAAGTGGAGAATTATTCTCAACTATTGAAACCCAAAAAGCAGGAGATGTATTTATGCCTGCTACTTACAAATACATGGGAGAAGCAATGAACAACAGTTATATGAAAAATGATACCGTAAAAAATATCACAGAAAATATTCCAGTAATTGTAGTTCAAAAAGGAAACCCGCACAATATTAAGAAAGTTGCAGACTTAGCTAATCCAGATATCAAAGTAGGAATTGGTGCAAAAGAAGGTCCTGCAATTGGTAAAAATACTGAAGAAATCTTAGAAAAAAATAACATTAGTAATTTAACCCCAACTGTAACTACCACCACTGTAAACCAATTATTAACTTATATGGCATCTGGCCAAATTGATGCAACAATCATTTGGAAAGATATGACTGTCTGGGAAGAAGGAAAAGATAAAATTGATGTTATTGAAATTCCTGAAAATCAAAACAAAATAAGTACTGTCCCTATAGGAATTCTTAAATTTACTAAAGATCAAGATTCTGCACAAAAATTCGAAGATTTCATTGTTTCTGAAGATGCAAAACCTATTTGGGAAAAATGGGGATTCGAAATAACATCATAACTTTAAACTAGTTAATAGTTATTAAATATCTATTTTTAGTTTTTAAATAATTATAGTTATTAAATATCTATTTTTAGTTTTTAAATAATTATAGTTATTAAATAGTTATTTATTGTTATTAAATAGCTATTAACTTAATAACTATTTCTATTTATTTTTAAAAATATAATATTAAAAATAGGATAAAATCATAATTTTTATAATTAATCACTTGAAAATAAAAAGTTGGTAAAAATGAAGTCAAAGTTTGAAATAGGCTTTATAGCAATTACAGTAATCATAACAGCATTATTATTTCTTGTAATTGGAAGCATGTTTTTAATACCTTCATATGATGGATTTATTAACTCTTTATTTTCCAGTGAGATGTTATTTGCAATATGGCTTACAATTACAACAGCATTATGTTCTGCAACTCTTGTTGTATTAACTTGTATACCTATGGCATACACATTAAGTAGATATGATTTCCCATTAAAAAGCTTATTTAAAGTAATTCTTGATTTACCTATGGCATTTCCAGAAATTGTAATTGGTATTGCACTTTTAATGTTTTTAGGTAACTATGGAATTGGAGGATTTTTAGATGACTGGGGGATACAGCTTGTTTTTAATAATACTGGAATTATAATTGCACAATACTTTGTAGCATTGCCATATGCAATTAAAATGTTGCATTCAACCTTTAATTATATCGATCCAAGATATGAATTTGTATCAAGAAGTTTAGGATATAGTGAAACTGAAACTTTCCTTAAAATAACACTCCCATTATCTAAACAAGGTCTCTTTGCAACAATTATTATTACCCTTGCAAGATGTATAGGAACCTTTGCAGCAGTATTATTCGTTGGAGGGGGAATACTTATGAAAACTGAAACTTTAGCTGTTTCTATGTATTTACAACTTTCAACAGGAGATATTGATATGGCTATTACAGCAGGAATATTACTTGTGATTATCTCATTTATTACAATTGCAATTATGGAAAAATATGCAAGTGATGGTCATAATGAAAACCTTCAATATTAATTAAATAAATTAAGTCAATAATCATAAACAAACTATTAATTAAGAGGATAAAAATGTATTTAGAAGTTGAAAATTTATCTGTAGATTTAGGGCAATTCCACTTAAGGGATATTAATTTTTCAGTAGCTGAAGGAGAATATCTTGTACTTATTGGACCTACAGGAAGTGGAAAATCTGTTTTACTAGAAACGATTATTGGATTTTATAAAGAAAGTTCCGGTACAATAAAATTAAATGATGAAATTATAAATAATCTCCTTCCAGAAGAAAGAAATATTGGAATTGTCTACCAAGATCATGTTCTCTTTCCAAATATGAATGTTTATGATAATATTGCTTTTGGCCTAAAAAATAAAAAGAATATAGATAAAGAAGAAATTGATGCTAAAATTAAGGAAATAGCTGAAGTGATGAAGATAAGTCATATTCTCCATAGAGATATTCAAACATTAAGTGGAGGAGAATCACAAAGAACCGCACTTGCAAGGGCACTTATTGTAGAGCCAAAAATAATACTCATGGATGAACCTTTCAGTGCACTTGATGTAAGTACACAAGCTACATTAACAAAATTGATTAAACAACTAGGAAGACAATATAAAACAACATTCTTACATGTAACCCATAACTTTAATTAAAAATATTATTATAGGAGAAAAGGTCACTGTAGCTATAAGACCTGAAAATATTATCTTCTCAAAGGGACGATTTGAATCCTCTGCAAAAAACCAAATTAGAGGAATAGTTACTGAAATTGATAAAAAAGGCCCCGTTGTAGAGATAAGCACAGATGTTAATGGTACTTTATTTAAAGGAATGCTTACAAAAAGTTCATTTGAAAACTTAGATATAGAAATAGGTAAAGAAACTTATTTAATATTTAAATCACTGAATGTAAGAGTTTTAGATAGTTATACTATTCATAAAGAAAATTAAAAATTATAATAAATAAAAAAAGATTGGAAATTAATAAAAAGATAAAAATTAAAAATTATAATAAAAAAGAGAAATAAAAAGATAATTAAATTACTTCAATATAAACAGATTCCTTAGATTCATCTTTAGGATAATGGTGTAATTCAATAATATCTTCTTTATACTCTTCAAAGTCAACTTCAATGGTATCAGAAATAATTTCACCATCTAAAGCAATCATCACTCTACAACTTGGTTTTCCTCTATAATCAGAAAGATCTACACCTAAAACTTCTCCTTCTGCAGAAACACGGTTATATGCAATTTCAACTTTATCGTATTCTTCGAAATTATTTTTAATATAATCAAGAACTTCATCAGAAGTCATTGTTAGTTCTTTATCAACCATTTTCTCACCTATTATTTGATTTAAAATTTCAAAACTTAAATTAGAAAAGTTCTCTAATTAAAATATTTAAAATTAAAATATTTAAAAACATTATCTAATTTTATTTAAAAATATTATCTAATTTTAAATATTTATAATTTTTTTATTTTCTTATAACAAAGTTGATGATTACATTATGATATATTGTTTCTAATATATAAAATTATTTGTATTTACTAAAATGATTCATACCTATAAAAATAATTTTTATTTATTGAAACTAATTATCGAATTATAAAAAAATAATAGGAAAATGAAACTACAAAGTAGCTTCAATGATAACGAGTTTATCTTCATCTCCACCAGGCAAATGGCGTGCTTCAATGATTTCATCTTTAACAGCATGTAAATCAATATCTACAGCCTGATTTAATAATTCACCATTAAGTTGAAGGGAAAGAATTAAACCTTCACCAGTTTCCTCATCTTCAGGAGTGATTCCAAGTACAGTACCTGGAGCAAAAACACGATTGTATGATAATTCAAAAATATCATCAACTTTTACTTCATTTCTTACATATTCTATAATATCATCCGGATCCATCAGTATCTCATTGACCATATTTACACCTTTTCTAGATAGCATTATTTAAAATAAAAATATCTTTGATAATTTAACAAATAAATATAACAAATGATAATTTAATTAATTAGGAAATTAATTTTATAAAATAAAAATATTGATTAATAAATAAATCATCCATATTGTCTTATTGAAATCTATTTAATTAAAAAATACAATCTTATAATTAATTAAATTATGAATTATTAGACTAGTTATTTTTTTATTATTTAAATTATTTTATTTTAATTAAAAAAATTAAATATTAAAATTTTAAATTTTAAAAATTTTAAAAATTTTAAAATCTTGAAATTTTGAAAATTCATTAATTGATAATAATTTAAAAAAGGTTTTAATTAAAACTCTTTTGGATAAAAAAAATAAAAAAATAAAGAAAGAAGAAAAATATAAGAAAAGAGAAAAGAGCTTATTGAGCTCTATATTCTCTAATTGCATTATATTCGTCGTCTTCTTCAATCCAAGTAGATAATCTATCTCTGTTTTTCTCAGCATCAATGATTAAAGTACCTTTACCATTCAATGCAATATCGCCTTTGTACTCAATGTATCTACCAGGATAAGTAACACCATCTAATTCAGGATCAGTTACAATTCCTTGTTCTACGAAACCTTCAAGTAATCTTCCAACTTTTCCATGAATAACTATATTACCGTTTTTCATTTGTCCACCTGGCCAACGGTTTACATTACCATCAATTTCAAGGGTACCTTTGGTCATGTGAATACCTGCGAGAATATCACAGTCACCTAAAACGTGAATTTTACCGCCGACTAAACATTCACCACATTGTTTTCCAGCATCTCCGTGGATAATAATTTCTCCACCAGACATACCTCTCCATTCACCAATATATGATGCACCACAGAATTCTTTGGTGTTACCTAGAATTTCAAGTTTACCACCAGTCATTTCACGGCCAGCATGAGCTGCTACATTACCATATACAGTAACTACTCCACCAGACATTTGTGCAGCAACGTGAAGGTCTGCATCACCATTAACAACTACTTCACCAGCACTCATTTTACAACCGATGTATTTTACTCTGTTACAATCTCCGTTTAAAATCATTTTGACTTCAGCTGGAGATTCTGCTTCTCCTTCAACAGTGATATCGAAGTAATCAGTGATTGGGAATCTGGAGTTTCCTACAGGAACTTTGTATGCTGCAAAGTCTTCTTCAGTCCAAGTGTAAATGTTATCAGTGATTAACTCATCAAATTCTAAAGCAATTGAAGAAGTTTTCTTTTGATTAAAAGTTATAGTTTTCATTAATAAACACTCTCCTTATTTAGCTTCTACATCCACTCTAGTTGGGTTTGGTACATAGTGATCGTGTACTTGATAGTTTTCCCATTTTACAGAATAATATTGAGTAAAGAAAGGCATTATACTGTCGATAATTTGTTTCTCTTCTTCTTCATATCCTATGACATTAGTCCAGATGGTGTGACTTTGTTTAGTAGATACAACGTTTCCATCTTTAACAACAATTTGACCATCTTTAATAGTGTAGTAAGCATTACTAAATGCAGATTCAACAGCTTCAGGATTTCTAGATGGATCAAAGTCATTAGGGTTGATGTCATATACAGCAATATCTGCATTGTAACCAGGGGTAAGTGCACCTCTGTCAGTGAATCCATGGATTCTTGCAGGAGCTGCTCTAGAGATAGTAGCTACGTCATAGAAGTCATATTCTCTTTCAAGACCAGCGAGACCAGTTCTTTTAGATGCCCATTTGTGTACTTCACCATTGTCAATCATTTCCATTCTCTTAGGAGCACTCATTAACCAAGAGATAATCTTAGGATATCTGATGAATGGCCCTGCATTAGGGTGGTCAGTAGTTAAACATACTTGCCATGGGTTTTCAATGTTTAAGAACAATTCAAGACCAATAGCCCATTGTAAAGTACTTACTGGAGTTTTAGGAGAGTAAATACATGGAATGATACCAGCAGCGGTTTCACATTCAATGTCTTTGTTAGCCCATTTCAATCCAGAGATCTTAAATAAGTCATATTCCATAGGAGCATCTGCAGTCATAGTAGTGGTTTCATCGAAAGTTACTTGACCTACATCACAAGTTACATACTTATTTTTATTAATAAAGTCAGCAACTTCTTCAGCACCAGATGCTGCATCTTTCCAACTGTTTCCAGTGTAAGAGTGGAACTGTAAGTGAGTACAGTGAATAGTTTGATCTCTTAGAGAAGCAGCTTTGTTAGTAGATTTAGCAATATCTTTAACTGAATCTAAAGTTGAAATAGTAGTTGGTACATTTCCTGGGTGACCTAAATCATTAGGGTGGATGTGTATAGAGTGAGGAAGACCTAATTTTTCGTTAGCTTTTGCTAAAGCTCTTACAACTTCTCTAGAGGTTACGTCAAAGTAAGGTGCTTTGTCATCGTATCCATGTACGTTCATACCCCATCCCCATGCTTCTGAACCACATGGGTTTACGATTTTTACACCGTATCCTTTAGATACTCTTAAGAATGCTGCAATGAATGCTGCCAAATCATCAATTCTATTTTCTCTAGCATATTCCATTACAAACCAGTTGTTACCAAATAATGGTAATGGGTTAATATCAATGTTAGGAGTAGTGTTAATTTCTTCGTGTGTGTGTTTTGCTTCTAAAGGAGGCATAGCTGCTTCACAGACAGTACCATATCCCATTCTTGAGTATCTGTATCCAGTGGTAGGAGAACTTGGGATAGAAAAACCAGCTTCAGGTCTGGTTACTTTAGTTTTTTGAGCTACTCCTTTTCTTTCATCTTCTGGTCTGTATAATCTACCTACAACCAATTTTGGTCCTGCAACGTGAGCGTGAGGGTCTACACCAGCAGGCATTACTATTTTATCAGTAACATCTAATACTTTAGCATCATCGGATACAGATTCAACGATTTTACCATCTTTGAAACATACATCCATTTTTTCTCCGTTTACTTCATTAGCAGGGTCGTAAACGATACCATTTTTAAGTATATATTCCATTAAAATCACCTTACTTATCTAAGAGACATGCGAGACCTTCATTAGGAACGTATTCATCTGCTACGTTAGGTTCTTCTCTGAGTTTCATTACTCTTTCTTTTAATTCACGTACAATCCATTCGTCATCACGACAGGTTTCAGGTTTATCGATAGCTTTTTTCATCCAAATAGGAACACCATCCATACGGTAACTGGTACCTCCACATTCTACAGAAATGAAAGATCCAGGAAGTACTACATCAGCAAGTTCAGTAGAAGGTCCCCAGTGAATATCGATTTGAATAACTGGAATATCTGCTAAGTGTTGGTTTGCTCTGTTAGGGAAGTGAGCACCGGGGTCAGCAGCAATTACCATGAAACAGTCAGGTTCTTTTCTTACAAGTAAGTCAATAGTATTGGTTTCACCCATCATATATCTTCCATATCCTCTACAGAAGTCTACACCGAATGCCCAACCAGTTTCATAAGCCATAAAGATATTGAAACCGTTTACGTTAAAGTGACCTCTCATTGGAGTAAGTCCCCATTTACTGTTAGAATTTAAGTCTTGTACTAATTTAATTGCAATATCAATGTTTCTTTGTTTACCTAAGGTGTGAGTTAAACCTAAACCGAAGAAGAGAACACCAAATTCAGCAGCTTCCATTTCTTCAGCTAATTCATAAATATCTTCAGCTGGAATTCCAGAAACAGATTCTGATTGTAATTTTTTACCTTTTAATACAGCTCTTAAAGCATTGTAGAAACCATAATCTCCGTTTTGTTCAAATCCAATCCATTTATCAGACATTTTAGCAGTATCTGAGAATTTTGGATCCATAGTAATAACAGTTCTATCGAATCTACCTCTTTGTCTGAAGTATCCACGAGGGAATGCTGCATATCTTGCTATGTGTCTTGGGTGAGAGTTCATAGCATTACTGCCAGAGTATGCAACAACATCAGCTCTGTTTTTAACTTCTCCTAAAGTTTGGATAGGATAACCTGCGTTTTGCATAGCTTGTAAACTTGGACCGTGACAGATAGTAGCTTGGTTATCTAAAACAGCTCCAATATATTCACCTAATTCTACACCTTCTTTCATACATTCAGTAGAAGTTTCAGACCAACCATAGAATACAGGTCTTACAGATTCAGCAATGTATTTTGCTGCAGTATCAAGAGCAGTATCCCAGTCTACTTCTTCAAGAACTCCTTCTTCATTTCTTACCATCGGTACAAGTAATCTTTGATCCATATCTTCCATTACTTTACTTGCACCTAATCTGCATGCATGTCTTACAGCAACTACATGACCATCTTTTACTAAGAAATCTAAGTCATCACAGTTACATCCACAAAATGCACAAGTACAATTTTCTACAATGTGATCGTAATCAGTTACAGGTGGTTCATATGTCATGAT
This sequence comes from Methanobrevibacter olleyae, assembly GCF_900114585.1. NCBI lineage: Archaea > Methanobacteriati > Methanobacteriota > Methanobacteria > Methanobacteriales > Methanobacteriaceae > Methanobrevibacter > Methanobrevibacter olleyae. Next base: position 64,046 of record NZ_FOTL01000004.1, read on the forward strand.
CAATCAACTCCTCCCATTTACGTCCGTTATAAACTGGCCTTTCACCTAATGAATCCATGTTTTCAACAACACCATCATCATCTTCATCAACATATTTTTTGTATACCCATCTCATTAAATCTGCCATCAATAAAACTTTTCTGTCAGTTTTTTCAACGGTAGCATGAATACCTTTGTAAGTAGGGTCTGAACAGCAGTAAGTTTCATGACTTACAATAGTGTTAGCCCATGGACCTTTACATACAAAAATAGTACCTTCATGAGGAGCATCTCTGGATTTTGCTGCACTTAAAACAACTTCACCATAGTCAGTTTTTACAAGAACAGTATCCCAATTTTTTACACCTAATTTTACCATGTCACGAGGATCCATATAACAAGTACCAGAAACATTTTTATATTCTTCTTTTAAGGTAGAACCTCTTTTCTTACAAGCTCCTTGATATATGTCAGAACCAGTGTTTAACATACATTTAAGTACTTTAGTAGTACCTTCTTGAGCTACATTTTCTAAATCTCCAACTACTGGTTTTTCTAAATAAGTATTTGCATAATGCACATTAACACACTCCTATTCTAACCATATAGCTTCAGTAGGACAGAACATTTGGCAAGTACCACATTTATCACATTTGTCCACACTGAATAATTTAATAAATCCATTTTCAACCATCATAATAGTTTCTGTTGTTTTGGAACCGTGTCCACCAGCATTTTCTGGACTGATAGAAGCGTTTACAGGACATGCAATAACACATACTCCACAACCTAAACATTTATCTTGATCTACTTTAAGTTCCATATATAATCACCAATCAAATTAATTTTTTAAAGCTTCAAATGCTGCAATCCAAGATTTAGAACTAGTTGGGGTGTAATCGATATCAGTTCTAGTTACAGTTAAAGCCCCATTAGGACATACTTTTGCACAAGCACCACAGTGGATACAGTAATCTTCCTCTTTAACTAATTGAGTTCCTCTATCTCCAGGACCAGTTGCTTTAGGGAAGGATAAAACATTACATGGACATACATCTATACATGCACCACAGGTACCACATTTCTCAACATCAACTTCGAGAGTACCTTTAAATGCCTGTTTTACACTAGCTGCATCTGCAGGACAGACTCCTTCACACCATCCACATTTAATACAGCTTTCAGAATCAATGATTGCATTACCAGTAATAGCTGCTTTAGCTGGGTCAAGGTCATACTCACCATAGGAACAAGATCTGCATACTGCTTTAATAGCATTAACAGGACATGCTTTTTTACATACAAGACAGTATACACATTTTTCTTTATCAATAACAATGCTTTCTTCACCAATGGTTTTGTCTACTACAATAGCTTCTGCAGGACATAGTTCTGCACAAGCACCACAGTAAATACATTCATCTTCATCTACGTCAATTTCACCAGTTACTAAGTCAGCTCTATTTGGTAAAGTTCTGTTAATAGTAATGGATTCTCTTGGACAAGCTTCTTCACATTTTTTACAGAATAAACATTTGTCTTCATCAATTTCTGCTGAAGAGATAAGACTTGGATAAGCCTTATTTTCTTTAATGGATAGGCCACCAATATCAAGGTTTAATGCACCTGCTGGACATACTCCACTACACATACCACAGAGAACACATTTATCTTCAGCAATAGTTAATTTTGCTTTTCCTTCATTGTCATTACTGAAAAGAGCATAATTTTGAGCAATCTTTTCATGACCACTGAAGTAAGTGTCTAAGTATTTACGTTCAATAGGAGCTACTCCATCAATTGCAATAGCTTCTACTGGACAAGTTGCTTCACAAAGTCCACAACCAATACAAACGTGATCTTTAAATGACAAAATTCTGTCTTCATCTGCTGATCTTTTTATGCTGAAGTTATTACCTTCAACTTCTTTAACGTTTTTGGTCATTTTTTACCTCCAAAATTTTAATAGAATTTGTTGGACAGTCTTCAACACACATAAGACAGCCACAACAATAACGGGGGTTTATTTTTGCTTTTAATGAATCTAAATTAATAGTTTTCATTTCACACAAATCTACACACAATCCACAACCAATACATCCATCATCAATCTGGCAATCATAATGATTCATATTAAAAATAGTTACAATTTGACGAATTTCCTCATAATCATCAAATAGAACCTTTGCAATTAATATAAAATCTTTAGGACTTAATTCTAAAATAGTTTTAGCAAGTTCGATAGAATCAATTGATATGTTTCTACCATTTAAGTAATGAGAAATAGTTGATCTATCTACACCGATTTCATGAGAAATTTCTCTTTGAGATAGACCTCTCTTTCTTAACTCAAGACTTTCTAAATATTTTATTCCAGATACAATATGCTTTGGCATAAATTCACCATGTGTACATAAATATATTAATATATATTTATTTATAAATACTCTCACTTAGACTTAAGTCACAATATTTATATAGTATGGTGTATTAAATACACAAAAATTTAAAAAGTTTAGAGAATAGATATTAATTTAAATAAATAAAAAAATAAGAATAAGAGATTAAAAGTTAAGATTAGATAAATTTAATAATATTCAATAAAAATAAAGTAAATGATAGCTATAATTTATAATATAATTAATTATAATAGATATTGAAATAAGAATTCATTTATAAATAATATAAAAATTATATCTCCAATATGTAAAGAAATTATTATCGAATTTTTAGAAAAATAAGAAAAATTTAGTTTAAACTAAAAAATGTGTACTGAATACACATAAGTAGGGTGTAATAAGTACACATAATAATTTTAGAGAATAAAAACTAATAAAAAATTAATTATCCTCTTTATAATAGGGTTCTCTATTATGAATACCTTTTAAGAAGATATCTATAAGATCCTCATCTGAGGCAGCATCTCTAATATATCCCAGAAGATCTACAAGATTATCATTTCTAAGTAAACATGGCTTTATTTTACCTTCAGGAGTGATTCTTAATCTTGTACAATTTTTACAAAAATTAGTATTGTCTACAGGGTGAACAACTTCTATTTCTCCACCATCGATAAAATATTTCTTACGATCCTGCATAAATTCCCTTACCTTTATCTCATCAGCAATCTCTGCAAGATACTTTTCAAACTCATCAAGCTTATAGTGATACTTCAAGTTGAAATCATTATCATCACAACTTTCAGATTCAATAATTTCAATTAGTTGTAGAATTACACCATGTTCTTTAGTAAATTCAAACATGTCCATAATCTCATCATTATTGATATTATTCATAACTACCATATTTACCTTAACTGGATACATGCCAACTTCACAGGATTTGATAATTCCAGACTTTACTTTCTCTAAAAGAGATTTCCCTACAATCCTTTTATAGGTATCAGGGTTAAGTGTATCTAAGCTTACATTAACTCTGTCTAATCCTGCATCGACAAGGTCTTGTGCATATTTCTCTAAGAAAATTCCATTAGTAGTAATTGAAATATCTTTAAAGTCAAGTGAATTAACCTTCTCAACAATTTCTACAATATCTCCTCTGACTAATGGTTCCCCACCAGACAAACGTATTTTCTCAACACCTAATTTTTTAGCAATCCTACAAATTTCATAAATTTCATCAGGAGTCATTTCAGAAGATGAATCTAACATTCCATCATGGTGGCAATAAATACAATTTACATTACAACGATTAGTTACAGAGATTCTAAGTGAAATGACAGGTCTTTCATAATCGTCTCTTACTTTATCTTTCATAAAATAGCTCCTAATAATTTAACATATTTAGATTAATCATTATCAATAGTTATTTTAATATTTTTAAATTTAACATATTTAGATTAATCATTATCAATAGTTATTTTAATATTTTTAAAATCTTTTACTCCATATTTAGAAGTTTTAATAGCTTTTAACATTCCGACAATAGTTTCTTTAATAAATTCATCTGAAAATGCATTTAATTCAATATCAATACCATCAATACTTAATGAAACATATTTTTTGAAATTATCATTTTTATTATCTGTTTGCTTACCTATTTGCTTACCTATTTGCTTACCTATTTGCTTACCTATTTGCTTATCTACCATTAAAATCACCTAAAATTAATCTTTTTTATTTTTTATAGTTATATCAATATTATTATAATCTTTTACCCCATATTCATCTGTTTTTAAAGGGTTTATAATACCTAAAATAACTTGTTTAATATAATTACTTACAAATTTATTTAATCCTATATTTATACCATCAATAGCTAAATTAAGTTCTGCTTGAGTTTCTGGATTGTAATCTAATTTTCCATTTGCAAAAGCTTGGCCTATAATCTTTGCATCATTATAACCACATTCATCAACAAATAATGTTTCTAAAATATCATATGATCTTTTTTCTATTAAATCAACTAAATCAAGAAGCTCATCATCAGTGATTTCAAATGAATTTACAGTAGATATTGTATATTCATCTTCAGCTTCCTCACAAGTAGCTATTTTTGCATAAGGATAAGATTTGAATCCTTCTATAACCACAAAATCTGGATTTTCAATTAATTTAATTAAGAATAAAATTCTTTCTAAATCAAGTCTTTCATTAATATTAAAATAAGTTCTTCCACCAACACCTACAACAAAATCAGAACCAGATTCCATTTGTTTATAAGTGTCAGTACCCTCATGATCCATTTCCATTTGATGGTGAGAATGTTTTATACTTGCAACTTTAAAATCTCTATTAGTTAATTCTTTAATAATTTTACTTGTAAGTGAAGTTTTTCCAGTATTTTTTAAACCTACAATTGAAATAATTCTCATTTTAACACCATAAGCTAATTTAGTATTTGCTTAAATTTAGAAAATAAAATTCTAATAATTTAAGTTTATCTTAATATACTTATTAGTAAATATTACCTTAATTTTGTTTTTTAATTTTGTTTAAATAATTAATTCTTAAATTTAATTTATCTAAATAAGCTTATCTAAATAGTTTTATCTGAATGATTTTATCTAAATTAATATATATAGAACTATCTAAAATTTATACTTTTTAATTAAGAAATGGAATATCATAAATAAAAATAGTCATAAAAATAGATTAGATAAATCAAATCATAAATAGATTAGATAAATAAATTAAATTTAAAAATAAATCAATAGCTATATTTAATAATATATTTAATAAAATAATTTAAAAAATAGTGATTTCAATATAAATTAAATGAATAAGAGGTGACTATCTTAAAAATTATTAAATTAAAAAAATGAATAAAAATAGAAAATTGTAAAACAAATATAATAAGTAAAAATAACTCATTACAAAGTTTTACAACAACTAAAATTTATTCTAAATTGTTTTAACCATTTGATTTAATCCAAAATTAGTACTGTCTGTAAGATTTTGGACCAAATTCAGTGAATGGTAATGGTTCGTCGTTGTCTACACCACTGTAGTATCCGAAAATGTCTCTTACTTTTTGGTTTACAGTAGCCCATACTTTAGCAACTGGGATTTCAGAAGGACATACTTCAGAACATTGACCACAGTTAGTACATGCATCTACCATATGTACCATACGAGTTAAGTGGAAGAATGGAGCTGCAGGAGTGTATCCGCCAGGTACCCATTCAGGACCTTCAGTTTCAAGACAACAATCATCACAGTAACAGAGAGGACATGATTCACGACATCCATAACATTTCATACATTTAGAAAATTCTTCTTTGTATTCTGCAAATACATCTAAGATATCTCCAGAAGTTCCAGCGAAGTCTTTTTCTCTTTGTTTCATTGCTTGATTTACCATGATGTTGTCGATGTTGGCACGAATTTCTACACCTTTTTCAATTGGTGCTTCAGTTGCAATTAAACCAGCATCAATTACTTTTTCTAAGATGTCTGCACCTTTTTCAGAACATACTTCTACAAAAGTTGCTTTTCCAGTAAGTGGACCAATTACTCCCCAGTTACCTAATGCTAAATCAGCATTAGTAGGGATGTTCATGGTACATCTTTGACAGTTTTCTCTTCTACCCATACCATCTTCTTCAAGGTCATCGATTTTGATTGCTTTTTCACCGTCAGCAGTTTCCATGATGAGTTTTCCTTTGGAAATTTCTTCTTTGATGACATCTTTAGGGTCTAATTCGTAAACATCTCTAATCATTTTCATAGTTGGTATAGGAGGCATAGTTCCTCCACAGTTTACACCAATCATGATTACGTTTTCTTCAATAACTTTTCTTTTCCTCATTAACTCTTTTAAGGTCATTGCGTCACATGGTTTTACAGTAACTGCAATTTTCATATCTCTTGCACCGTCTAAGTATTTAGATACGAATTTTGCTAAGTTTAAAGTACCACAGTGAAGGGATCCTGCAGATTTAATAATATCTTTAGGATCAGTTATAAGAATAGGTTTTGCATCGTATAAATCCCAGGATTCTTCTACAGCAACAACTGCATCGACAATACCTTCTTCTAAGAGGTATTTCATAATGGTAGTTACTGCTCCACCATATTCTCCTTTTTCTTTAATTGCATCATTAGCAGAGTATGCATAAAACATATCATTTACATTTACAGCCATATTATCTACTCCTATTTATCCTTATAATTTACTTACGTTAATAGCACAAGCTTTTAATTCAACCATTTTACATTTAGGGTCGAAAGAATCGGAGTTAGTTAACATGTTAGCTGCACATTCAGTAAAGTGCATAGGAATATTTACAATACCTTTCTTAATGTCATCAGTTACATGTGCTTTAATTTCTATTTCTCCTCTTCTAGAGTAAGCTTTTACCATTTCGTTGTTAAGAATTCCTCTTTCTGCTGCATCTTCAGTGTTAATTTCGATGAATCCAGTAGGTACCTCGTTATCTAAGGTTTCACATCTTCTGGTCATTGCAGCGTGATAGTGGAACAAGATACGGGTAGTAGTTAAGATTAAAGGATATTCTTCATCAGGAACTTCTACAGGACCTCTGTGTTCTACTGCTTGGAATACTCCTAAACCATCTGGGTGAGCAAATTTACCTTTGTGCATTAAAGGTTCACAAGGATCTTCTGGGTCAAGACATGGCCAGTGTACACCTTCTGGTGCAAGTAATCTTTCGTGAGTAATACCATAATAAGATGGAGCAAGTTCTCTAATTTCTTCCCAAATTTCAGCAGCGTTTTCATAGTGGAATAATTCTCTTGGTCTGCCCATTCTAACAGCAACTTCTTCCATGATTTTCCAGTCAAGCATAGTTCCTTCAGGTGGTTCTTGAGCTTTACGTAACCATTGAACTCTTCTTTCACCACTGGTGAAGGTACCTTCTTGTTCACCCCAACCTGCTGCAGGTAATATAACATCTGCTTCAGCAGCAGTATCGGTCATGAACAATTCTTGAACGATTAACATTTCTAAGTTTGCAATTGCTTCTTTGGTGTGTTTAATATCTGCATCAGAGAGAACAGGGTCTTCTCCATGAATATATAATACTTTTAAGTCACCAGAGTGAGCAGCATTCATCATTTCTACTAAAGTTAAACCAGGAGTAGTTGGTAAGTCCATTTGGTAAGCTTCAGAGAATTTTTTGGTAATTTCAGGGTTTACAACTTTTTGGTAACCTACATAGTCAGAAGGTAATGCACCCATATCACAAGCACCTTGTACGTTGTTTTGTCCTCTTAATGGGTTTACTCCTGCACCGATTTTACCTACGTTACCAGTTAACATTGCTAAATTAGCAGTAGACATTACATTATCTGCACCGTGAGAGTGTTCAGTAATACCTAAGGAGTATACAATAGCTGCTTTGTCAGCTTTAGCATATTCAATAGCTACACGTTTAATTTGTTCAGGGTCAGCTTCAGTAATTTCAGCTGCTTTGTCAAGGTCATATTTCATTGCAACTTCTTTCATTTCTTCGTAACCTTTGGTTCTGTTTGCAATGAATTCATCATCTTGTAAATCATTTTCAATGATAATTTTAATCATAGCATTCATTAAAGCTACATCAGTACCAGTTTTAAATTGCATGTATTCATGAGCTAATTTTGCAGTAGGAGTGAATCTTGGATCTGCTACTACTAATTTAGCACCGTTATTTATAGCTCTAATAATTTTACGACCGAATAATGGATGTGCTTCCATGTTGTTAGAACCAATACAGAAAATGAAGTCAGCTTCTTCAATACTGTCATAACCGTTAGTACTTGCACCTGAACCAAAGGTAGTTGCAAGACCAGCTACAGTAGGACCGTGACAGATACGTGCACAGTGGTCTACGTTCTGAGTACCACATCCAGCTCTTGCTAATTTCTGAGTTATGTAAATGTTTTCATTAGGGGATCTAGCACATGCATAGAATCCTAATTTGTTAGGATCAGTATCAGCGTATTTTTTAAGGGTGCTAGCTACTAAATCTAAAGCTTCATCCCAGGAAGCTTCTCTGAATTCACCATTTTCTTTGATTAACGGAGTAGTTAATCTGTCTGGGTGGTTAATGAATTGGTATCCAAAGCTACCTTTTGGACATACTTTTCCTTCATTAACAGGGTGTCTTTTCCATGGTTCAACACCAATAATTTTTCCATCTTTGACTACAAAGTTGATACCACAACCAGTACCACAGTAAGGACAAATAGACGGTACATATTTTATCTCAACCATTTTATAATCTCCATAATAAAATAAAGGTTTTATTTCTTTTTCTTTTAGTTCACATATTGACAAAATCAATTATTGACTAACAACTGAAAAACTTTTTAATAAGATATTATTTAAAATCTTTCTGGATTATTGTGAATTGTGTCATATATTGTGAATTGTGTCTATTGTTATAATCCAATAAAAGATAATTGGCAATAATTATTCAAAGTACATTTATAATATAATATTATATTATCATGAAATTTGTAATAAAGTAAAAGCTTTAATTAACACTTTTACTGCAATAAATGTATTAAGCCATTAAAGGCTTTAACATTTATCAATTATAAATCATTAATTAGTTATTATATTTATTTTAAAGTTAACTAGAATTAACTAGAATATAATAATATAATTAATAAATATAAATATAATTTCTCTTTAATATATTTTTTAAAATTTAACATATCAAAAGATTGATAGATTTAATGATTGTAGATACCTATTGAAATTTGAAAGGATCAGGTTTCATCCATTGCCTCAATAAGTAAATACAATCTTCTTATGATTTTATAAAAAAATCCTATCTGTTTGACTAATATTTAATATTAGATTCAAACTAGTAGTACATCTAGTCACGTAAGTATACAAACCAGTATGCACAAGCTACAAAGATAGCTCCACCAACGATGTTACCTAAGGTTACAGGTATTAAGTTGTTTACAAAGAATTGTGCCCAAGTTGCTTCAGCACCTAAGAAGATACCTAATGGAATAAAGAACATGTTTGCAACACTGTGCTCAAATCCTATACATACAAATGCCATAATTGGGAACCAAATTCCGAAGAATTTACCTACAACATCATCAGCTGCATTAGCTAAGTATACAGCTAAACATACTAACCAGTTACAACCGATACCTCTAAGGAAACATTGCATCCAAGTTAAAGAAGCAGTTGATTTTCCAGCTGCTATGAAACTAGCTCCACCTAATGATTTGGTGTTAGCAATGGTAATTGCACCAGCAGAGAATGCATCAGGTACCATAATACCAGTTGCGTAAGCAAGTACATAAGCAACAAAGATACCACCAATTAAGTTGAAAACCCAACTTCCAACCCAATTTTTGAGTAATCCCATGATATCAGTTTTACCATCTAAAAGACCCATAGTCATAAACATTACGTCACCAGTGAATAATTCAGATCCACAGATAACTACCATAATCAAACCTACAGGGAACACACTCCCAAATAATAATTTAGAAATACCTACTGGAACTCCTCCAGCAATAGCACCAGTATTTGCTACTTCTGCAAGTAAACCACCAAATGCAATGTAAGCACCTGCTAAGAAACCTAAAATAGCAAGCTTTAAGAAAGGCATTTCACCTTTTGCGGTAGCTGCAGATGCTATTGCTTTTGAAGTATCTGCAGGACTTTTAAAAGAACTCATATATCTCAACCTCTTTTTTTAAATTATCCCATATATTTATTAATACTCTCAAGGTTTTTACTAAACCACCATAAAGAGAGCACTAATTATAATTATTTATAATACCTATAAAAAGCTTTTGTTATTACAAACAAAAGAAAAGATTTATATATTAAAAAAGTTCAATTTTTCCAAGATAAATATATTTCATAACGATAAAACTATAGAAAAAAATGAATAATGTTTGATAATATAACGGTAAATCTTGATTAATTTCTCTTATTCATTAAACATTATTAAAAAATGTATATTGAAAAATTAAAGATTTATTGCGAAATAAACATATTTACATATAGATGTTAAAAATAAGAAAAATATAAGAATAAAACCAAATAAAGGATAAAAATTGAAATATATACCTAAAACTACAATATATATTATAATTCATATCGTGAAAAAGGCCAAAAAAAGCATATTTTTATGAATTATCACCATAAAGAATAAGAAAATGAAAAATTATGATTATAAAAAAATGAAAAATATTTAGTTATAAGTAAAATAAGAAGCAAATAAGGAGAAATCTGCCGACATGAAGAATACTTTTAAAACGATTCATCAATAGTTAAGAAAGATTATTAGAAAAAATAATAAAATCATAATGATTAATCATTATAAATATTAAAAAATTGCTAAAAATTATGATAAAAATAGAAAGTAAAAATTAATAAAAAATGATAAAAATAGATGAAAAAAATAGAAAAAATGATAAAAATAAAAAATTTATTAAAAATAGGTCAACTTGAACCATCACTAATAGATGAAAAAAATAGAAAAAATGATAAAAATAAAAAATATTAAAAATAGGTCAACCTTGAACCATCACTAATTTGCCAGTATCAGGATCCCTATAAACTTTCCCCACTTCAGCATAACCAGATTGTTCAAGAGAAGAGCCTGCACTTGTATTACTTTTAAAATCCTCTCCAGCACTTACTTGAGAAGCTGCCTGCTGTGCTTGAGATTCTTGAGTTTTAGCCATCATATCAGGATTTACTTGAAGAGCCATAATAGCAAATATTAAAAATCCTAATGCTAATACCAACATTGCATCAGAAAGATTTGAAATCCCTGACATTGGATCTTCATCACCATCATCCCCAAAATGTTTTCTTTTTCTTAACATATTTACACCATTAATTAAAATAAAAAAAATTAGAACTCGTTTAATTTCTCTAAAATTGCCTCTGCAACAGTTTCAGTAGTGGTTAAGTCACCTTCATACCATTGTTTTCTATATTTAGAAACAATATAAGCTAATGCTCCAATAGTTAAACCAGTAACGGTTGTATCAAAAGCAATTGTTAAAGACTCAGCTAAAGTAGTAATATCACCAGTACCTAAAGCAGAAAGTCCTGGACCTAATGGTATTAAAGTACCAAGTAAACCAAAAATAGGACCTAACCTTACTAAAATATCTGTTTTAGAAGTAAGTTTAAGTAAGTTACTTTCTTCTTCTTCAATTAATTTACTTGCAAATGCTTTTCTTGCTTGCGGACCTAAATTATAATTATTAGCTATTTTTACAAGAATATCTTTCTGTTCTTCATATAAACCAGATGAATTAACAAGATTTCTTAATTCCTCAGGGTTATTAGCCATAGAAATATCTTGTAACAATGATTCTAAACCTGCAGATTTTAATGGTTTTTTACTAAACCATTCATTTAAAAATCCTCCAAAGCTTAAAATCGCATAAATTAAAAATATAACTAAAATAATTACAACAGGCGCAAGTAAACTTTCTGAAATAATATGTATAAATGAAGTTAAAATTCCTGTACCTTGAAGTATCATTCCTCTCCCACCAATAAAATAAATAAGATATAAGTATAAATTTATAAGATTATTTTCTTTTTAATCTTTTAAAAGTCCAATCACTATATAAAACACCTAAAACAAGAATGATAAGAATGATAATTATCATATACATCAGCTGATAAGTAGGGGTTAATATAATAAAAGATTCAAATATTGAATAATCTAATTCTCTAACAGTGCTAAAAGTTAAAGCTAAAATAAGCAAAAATATAAATTCTAAAAACATATATTCTCCAATTACAGCATAATATGGCCTTTTAGCATTATCGAATATTCTAGAAATTTTATAAACTAAAAACATGACTATGACAGATAAAACAGCTAATTCTAGTGAACTTAGAACTAAGTTATCAGATTTTAAACATAAAGACAATGTAGTTATTGATATAAATGAAGATAAAATAGTTCCATAAAATACAACTTTATCATCTAAGATATTAAAATTCCCTCCAAAGCTAACAAAGCGAATTGCAAATACTAGCATTAATAAGCTAATTAAACCTAGTATATAAGGCATGATAGGAATTATATATTCTCCAAAGCTTAAAGAAGAAAAGGTCAATGATAAAATAAATACTATCGCCCCATAAATTAAGAGAAATAGGATAAATTTATTTCCATTAAAATTAGATTTTCTCAGTAAAAATGCAATATTAGTAACAAATAATAAAATAAAAACAATTAAATATTCCAAAATTAAATCCATCATAATATATCACATTTTAGTTTAATTGATAATATATTTTTAAATATGATTATATAAACATATCGAATAAATTAGGATAAAAAATAAAAGACTAAAATAAATTGTAGAAAAGAGTGAAAAATAGTAAAAAAATTAGAAATGAAAAAACTAATTAAAATAAAAAATAGTAAAAAAATTAAAAATGAAAAAATAATAAAAATAAAAAATAGTAAAAAAATTAAAAATGAAAAAATAATAAAAATTATTCTTTCATCATTTCCATAATATCTTCACGATAATATAATCCTATAACAAGTATTATCAATAGTACTAATCCGCCAACACCAATAACCCTAAATGTCTCATCATCTACAGATAAAGTTTTAGCAGCGGCACTTTCTGGAGCATTAGAACCTTGACTTGGTGAAGAGCTAGCTGAAGCAGAACTAACAGATGCACTGACACTTCCAGAACTCCCAGAGAATACACCATTGGAATTAATAGAATTTGAACCTGAAGATACACCAGAATCTCCAGAGCCAGAACTAGAACCAGAACTAGAGTTTGAAGAAGATCCAGATTCATTTTCATAACTGCTATGATTTGAATTCTGATCAGTGTTTGAATTAGCAGATTCCATAATAGGGCTTAATAAACTTTTATAAAACTCTTCATAATAAGCCATTTCTTCAGAATCTATATTCTCAAATTGGCCCCAATCGCCGAATTGGCGATTATCTTCACCTACATTTAAAGAACTACTAGAACTACCTTTTCCTCCAGCACCATTTGAACCAATATCTAAAAATGCTACAGAATTAATGAAATTAACAGTGTAAGAACGTCCATTTACATTTAAAACAGCTGAAAAATTAGGTAATCCAGAAACAGAATTCCCATGCCTATCAACTACTGAGAAATAATATTTACTTCCACTTTGACGAGAACGAACATTAAAACCATATTTCATACCTACTCTATAACATTTATTCTTTGCAAAGTTCTTACCAATGCTTACAGCTTTATCTCCTTTATTTTGAAGGTCCAATACCCCATTATATGAGAAGAAGTTATTTTCTAAATTAAAATTACCTTTTGTCCCTAGGAAATCATAATCAAATAAAACTCCCACTCTAGCATTGCCAGTTACGAGATTCTTATTAAAGGTAAAATTATTAATCCAGCCCTTTATAATTACGCCATCTCCATTATCATAAATAGTGTTATTTATTATAGTTACATTATTAACAGAATAAGGAAAATCAATAGCAGTGTACCATTTTCTTATTATATTCTCTTTTACTAATACATTACAAGCATTTTTACCGAAATATATTCCAGTAGCTTCTTTACGTCTATCATTAGCAATCATATTATTATTAAGTATACTGATTCCTTTTTTGCTACTAATCTCCTTTAAATTAATTCCAATATTACCTCCATCCTTTGGACTTATATTATTTTTAGAAATAGTAATTCCTCCAGATTTAGAAATATCTATTGCAATTTTAAAACTTGAAAAGACATTATTTTTTATAAAAGAATCGTAAACTTCATTAAAAATTATTGCATTCCTTTTTGTAGATATTTTATTTCCAGATATTGTAATAGAAGAAACACCCCTTGCATCTACAAAAAAACCAACTGAATTAACCCTAAAGCCACTTATATTAGTTCTAGACCCTCCTTGTAATATAGTAAATAGTGGAATATCAAAGATATTATTTATTGTTGTACCAGATTTACTTATAATATTTAAAGGTTTAGAAATTTTTAGATAAATATTATCATATGAGGAAGCTGTAAACTGAATTGTGCTTCCAGCTACAGCACCATCAATAATTTTTTGAATATATTCATTAATAGAACCACTATAGTAACTTGCATCTTTAATTATAATAGTTTGAGGACTTGATAATAAAGAAGAGGTAGAACTTTGCGATTTAGTTAAAATTACATTATTAAAATTGGCTATAGTTGAATCATCATCAGTTAAACTAGAAGATAAGATATTTTTAGATAAAACCGCATTACTTGAATCATCATTTTCAGATAAGTCTGAATCTTCGATATTAGAATCATATAATGAATTATCTAAACCATTAGAACTTTCTTGTTTATCAATAGAATCATTTAAATTGATTAAATCCTCTTTAGAATTAATAGAATCTTCATTAGAATTTAAATCTTCATTTAAACTAGAACTTTTTAAATCTTCATTTAAACTAGAACTTTTTAAATCTTCAGAGCTATCTAATAAAATATCTGAGGAAGTATCTGATGAGAAATCTGAGGAAATGTCAAAAGATGCATCAGACAAATTATTATCAGATGTTGCAACTACAGATCCAAGACTTGTGAAGAATATTAAGAATATTAAAATCATTAATATTCTCTTTTTAATAGATTCACCTCCCCAAGAAATAGAATATGGATTAACTTTTTAAAATTTTAACAGCCTAATACATTAATTAATCTTCATATCACTTAAAAATAAGAAGAATATCTTTAAATTTTTAATATTTTTAATAATCATTAATGTTTATTTTCTAAAATAAATAAAATTATTTAAAAATAATTTAAAAGAACTAAAAATATAATCTTATTTAATAAAATACCTTAATTTAATAATTTTTAAAAAGATATTTTTTTCTAAATATAAAGTTATTGTGAACTGTAGTTTATTATTTAAAATATAAATAAGTTTCTAAAAACTGCTTGACAGTGATTTTTAAAAAAAATAATATATACGAATGTATATGATGTATATAAACTTCTATAAATATACGAAAATTATTAAATTAAATTAAAAAAAATTAAAAAATTATTTTAAAAATAAATCAATGGGAAAATAGATTTCAATTAGTTTAATTTTAGATAAAGAATCAAAAATTAATATAAATCTTTTAAATAGTAAAACAATGAAAATAATAATTGATTTAATAAAATAAATAGCATTTTAATAAATAATAAGTAAAATATTTAATATATCAAATGAAAAAAATAAACGATAAACTTTATATTACATATCGAAAATAAATATAAATACTAATATGAAAAAATTTTATTTAAAAAAATTCTCATTAAAACATTAAAAAAATTTTTAATATAAAAAATTTTGTAAATGAAAAAAATGCTGAATTTTAAGGTTTTTTAAGGTTTAGTTAAAAAAGTGAAATAAGATTAATATTAGTGTAAATTGTATATTTTTAAAATTTTTTAATTATTAAAAGTTTTGAATCTTTAGAAATTAAATATTTAAAATTTTTATTGTTAATTCTTTTTAAAAAATATCTTAATTTAAAATATTTTAAATTAGAATTTAAAAAAAAATAGATTTTTTAAAAAAAAATCTGGGGAAAATTAAGGAGAAAAAATATGAATAAAAAGATAATTTTACCTCTCTTCTTAGTGTTATTAGTTGCGATTTCTGTTTCTGCAGTATCTGCAGAAGCAACAGATGAAGCTATTGTAGCTGATGCTGGAGCAGATGAAACCATAGCTAATGCTGGAGCAGATGAAACTGTAGCTGATACTGGAGTAGATGAAGCTGTGGAAGAATCTGCAGATAATCCTATTTTAGCAGAAGGTACAGATAAAAATGGAACAGATATCCAGGATAAAATAGATAATGCTGAAGATGGAGGAGAAGTTGACTTAGGTGAAAACCAAGTTTATAATGTTGAAAATCAAGTTTTCAACTTAACTAAAAAACTCATTATAAAAGGTAATAATGTTACTATAAAAGCAAGTGGTGCTGCTCAAGGAGGCGTTGGAGCACTTTTCATTGCAAATGTAGCAGGAACTGAATTTAAAGGAATTACTTTCAAAAACACTGATGGCCCTAAACAATATGGTGAAACTATTTCAGGTTATGCTATCCAATTAGCTATTGAGAATGGAACTGTAGACAATTGTAAATTCATTGATTGGAGTAGTGGTGTTTATGGTAGAGGAGCATCATTCTGTACTATTAAAAATTCTTACTTCAATGGTTCTTCCACAAAAGTTACTAATGGCGGAACTAAAGAATCTGGTACCAAGGCAATTAACCTTATGGGATCTCATGATATTACCATAACTGGTTGTACATTTGACGGACAAGTTCTTGATGGTATTTCCATTGCAAGTAACTCAGGTAATAATATAATAACTGACAATACCTTTATTGAAAACTGTTATGCAATTTACTTCGGTGGAGCTTCCACTCAAGGATGTGTAATTGCAAACAACACTTTCACAAGATGCGGATACTGTAAAGATGAAAATGGAAATATAATATTTAAGAATTTACCAGTGCTCAGTACACAAAAAGCTGCAAATGGATACATTGTAGCAGACAATACAATTGAAGCAGGTGAAGGATCTATTTTCCTTAAAGCAGAATCCGGTAACACCGCACATGGATACCCAAGTTCCATCGGTGATATAAATATTACTGGAAATACTTTAACTGTAGCAGCTGGTGCTAATGCTGAATCAATTACTTTTATCTATATTTTAACTAATAAAGGAGAATTAAACCCATATGCACCAATTAACATTAGTGGAAACAATATTGTAGCTGGTGTAACTCCTTTAACCGTATGGTATGCAGACTGGGGTAGTGAATCTGACCCTGTAATTCCTGCAGCAGACAGTGTTGCTACTTCTATAAACATTAAAGAGATTTCAACTGCTACTAAAAAAGTCACTATTCAATTAGTAGATGTAAATGGTGAAGCTCAAGCTGGAAAAGAAATTTCTTACTCTATTAATGGTGGAGCAATAAAAACTGCTGAAACTGATGCTGATGGTCTTTTAACTATTGATGTAACTGAAGATGGCATAGTTGCTCTTGCATTTGCTGGAGATGAAAAACTTAAACCTACAGAAACTAGTATTAACTTTGTTGCTACTGTAACTAAAACTACTCCTACTATTACTGCTAGTGCTATGACCACTACTGCAAAGATAGGAAAATACTACACTGTAACTTTAAAAGACTCTACTGGAAAAGCTTTAGTAGGACAAACTGTAACATTTATCTTCAACGGTAAAAGCACTAATGTAAAAACCTATGAAAGAGGTATTGCAAAAATTAATATAAATCTTGCAACTAAAGGTAACTACCCAATTACCATTTCTTACCTTGGAAATGATAATAATAATGCAGTTGTAGCAGTTAAAAACATTAAAGTAAATGCTCAAGCTACTAAGGCTGTATTTAAAGCTAAAACCTTTAAAGCGAAAGCTACTAAAAAAGTATCCTTCACCCTTAAAGATGCTAGCGGTAAAGCTATTAAAGCTAAAAAGATTACCTTTAAAGTAAAGGGTAAAACCTACACTGCAAAAACCAATGCTAAAGGTATAGCTACTGTAAAAGTCAAACTTACCAAAAAAGGTAAATACACAATAACTGCAAAATTCGCAGGAGACAATACTTACAAAGCTATTAGCAAAAAAGCAAAAATCACAATAAAAAAATAAACAAAATATTACACTAGTTTTTTGAGTATTATACTCAAATAACTAGTTTTTATTCTTTTAAAACACTAATTTTAACTATTTTTATTATCCCATAAAACAAACCCCATATACATTACTTAGACTATTTTTCAAATATATTAATTAAAATCATAAACTCTTAACTATTTTTATAATGAATCAATTAAAATCATAGACTATTAACTATTTTTACCAATACTACTAATTCATTAAACCATAATTAAAAAAAAAAAACTTAAAAAAGTTAAATAATTAAGAAAATCTTTTAATATAAGAAAACCTTTTAATATAAGAAAATCTTTTAATATAAGAAAATCTTTAATAAAAAATAAATATAATGATATAAATACATTTACATATTGATAATAAATATAAATGAAAATATTTATTTTAAGAGAAAAAAACAAAGATATAAAATGAAAAAAATTAAAAATCATAAAACTATTAAATTTTATTATTTTAAAAAGTAGGGACTAAAATGAAAGATAAAAGCATTATATTAATTTCTTTTCTTCTAATATTAGTAATATTTAATATACAAGCAGTTATAGCAGAAGATATAGGAGAAATTAACATTGAAAAAAATCAAAATTATAATGAATTAGCAGTCAGTAATGATGCAAATTCCGATAATCAAAATAATAACATTCAAGAGAATATAAATGAAAAGTCAAATATTGTATTAAACTCAAATAATGGAAATTATAATAATGAAAAACATAATAGTGAAAATACTCTAAGTTTAGACAATAATAGAGTTCTAGATGAAAATAAAGAATTAACTGATGATACAGAAATTGCTAAAACTGAAGAGAAAAACTTAAAAAGTTCTAATTTAGATGTAAATTCTTTACAATCCACCATAATAATAGATGGAACAGCACACAATCAAATGAATAATCCCACCATCCAAAATGCAATAGATAGTGCAAAAGCAGGAGATACTATTATCATCACAGGAAAGGACTATGTTCATTGCCATTTTATAGTTAATAAAAAACTAACAATTATAAGTGAAGTTGGAACAGTGATGAGTCCATGCCCATCAAATACTAGTGGGTCTGGTGCATATGGAATATTTTACATAAGCCCAGAAGCAAGTGGAACTGTATTAAAAGGGTTTGTATTAAACAATGCACTAGAAAACAATGATGATTATGGAATTTATATAAAAGGATCAAGTAATGTTGAAATTATTAATTGTACAATAAATAAAACTACATTAGGAGATGGAATAAGAATAGAAAATGCTCAAAATATCAAAATTAGTGATTCCCTTATAAAAGAATCAAATATTGGAATAAACTTAATTAATTCTACAAAAACCACTATAAAAAACAATAACATTAGAAATAATAATTTATATGGAGTTTATATAGCTAATAATAACCAGAATACTACAATTGATACAAACAATATTACTTATAATAAAGGATTTGGAATAAGTGCAATTTCAGCTAACTACATTTACATAATAAATAATTTTATTGCATACAATCAAAAAAATGGAAGTGGTGCAGGAGTTTATATTAACTGTAATATTACAAAAATTGAAATAAAAGGTAATTTCTTTAAGCAAAATGGACAATATGGAGTTTTAAACGATTATCGTGTAAGAAATATGGATGCAAAAGCTGGAGCTGAAAAATTAGAAATCGTAAATAACAACTATTTTTTAGGGCACAGTGAAAGAACCATATACCATTTAGACTATAAACCATTTGATGGTGGAGAATTTAGCTACAATAGTGAAAACGATAGTTTTATTTATGTAGGTGAAGGAAATGGAAATTACACCCTAGATAAAAGTGTTGTATATTTAGGATATGCATTCTTTGAAGATGAGATGATTTGTGGAGCTACTCTCTATAAAGCACCAAATACAGCTTGGAGTGAAGGTAATTATAAATTAAAAATCAGTGAAATAAGTCAGGTTAAAAAAGGAACTTATCAAATATCCATTGTAGATAAAAATGGAAATATAGCTAAAGACTTTAGTTCAATTTATGTAATATTTTACCTAAATAAAAATAATAAAGCTAGTGAACCTCAATATGGTGATGTTTATAAAAAGGTTTTAATGAAAAATGGTACTGCAACAGTTAGTTTTAGTGAAAAAGATTATTTAAAAAGTGGAAATCAATTGCTTGCAGTATTCCCCGGGCTTTATGAAGATTATACAGTTAGAGAGAAACTTTACAAAACTTATAATATACCGGATTCACAAATTCCCGAAGATATCATTGCAACAAAAATAAGTATTTCCAATATGAATACCTATCCACAATCTGGAGCATCATTTGAAGCTATACTAAAGGATAATTATGGAATTCCTTTAGCTAAAAAAACTATTAAATTAAATCTAGATGGTAAAACATATATAAAAACCACAGATGCAAATGGAAAAGTTAAATTAAAAATCAAGCTATCTAGTGAAAAAACTTATACTATCACTGTTAGTTTCGATGGTGATGAAGAATATAATAAAACTAGTGCAAAGGCAAAGATAGTGGTTAAAAAAACTAGCCAAAAAATAATAAGTTCAAATAAAGCATTTGCACCAAATAAATCTAATTATTATAGCATTACTTTAAAGGATGGAAATAATAAAGTAATTGCAAATAAATATGTGAAATTTATAATTAACAAAAAAACATACACCGTTAAAACAAATAGTAAAGGAATAGCTAAAATAAAAATTAAATTATCTAAGAAAAAAACATATAAAATTACTGTAAAATCATCAGCAACAAAAAAATATAGGGCAATTAGAAAAACAAGCAAAATCACAATAAAATCATTAAAACAAAAAATTACATGTTATAATAAAAGATTTGCTCCAAATACAGTGAATTATTACAGCATCAGCTTAAAAGATCAAAATAATATTGTAATAGCTAATAAAAAAATAACTGTAAAAATAGGAACCAAAACTTATAAAAAGAAAACAAATAAGAATGGAATAGTTAAAATTAAAATTAAACTATCTAAGAGGAAAACTTATAAAGTAACTATAAAATCTCCAAAAACTACACAGTATACTGCTAAGGCAAAAACAACTAAGATTGTAATTACTAGTTTAAAGCAGCGGATAAGAAGTTCTGATAAAAAATATCTCCCAAAAGCAGGAGCTTATTACAGTATTAGCTTAAAAGATGAGAATGATAAATCAATAGCTAATAAAAAAGTTAAATTTACTCTTGATTCAAAAACTTCAACTGTTAAAACAAATAGTAAAGGAATAGCTAAAATAAAAATTGACTTAACTACTGATAAAGTTTATACTCTAAAAATTTATTCCCCTGGAACAAATAAATATAAATCAGCTACAAAAACAAATAAAATCACAATAGAAAAAGGAATTCCAAAATTAATAAGCTTCGATAGAACCTTTTCAAATAATTCTAGAGATGAATACTCCATTTATTTAAGGGATTACAATGGGAAGGCATTAAGCAATGGAAAGATAATCTTTACAATAAATGGGAATACTTATAATAAAATTACCGATTCAAATGGTACTGCAAAACTTAATATTAATATTAAAAACCCTGGAACTTACAAATTAGTAAGTAAATTCTTAGGGGATGTTAAAAATAAAGCTATAAGCAAAACTAATTCCATAACAATTAAAGAAGGATCAAATATAAGTTTTATAGATAAAAACCTTCAAAATAGTGAAATCCAAAAGATCATTGCCAGTTGCCCTAATGGAAATACAGTTGAATTTTTAGGAAAAACATACAGTAATATTAACTTAAAAATTAACAAAGAAATAAGTCTGATTTCTAATGTTGGAACTACATTAAATGGATTATCAAAAAGGCCTGTGCTTAATATAAATTCAAATAATGTAAATATATCTAATTTTTTAATTATTGCTAATTCAATTAATGGAGAATCTGATGGAATTCTAATAAATAACTCTAATAATGTAAATATATTAAATAACAGCATTATTAATAGATTAAATCCAAATAAAATCAATGATTACAATAACGGAAGCACTGTATTACCTGGAATTGGAATAAAAATATTAAATACTAAGAATGTTAATATAAATAAAAACATTGTTAATTCCTTTGAAAGTGGAATATATAACGAATACTCTAAGAATTTATCTATTAAAGAAAATGAAATTAGATTAAATAATTATGGTATCAAGTATGGATTTGGAAGCAGTAATACTGAAATTATAAACAATACTATTATTGATAATATTGGATGGTATACAGAGGAAGTTCCAGAAGGCCCAAGAGGTTATGGACTATTCCTTAATAATTCCGCAGTAAATATTACCATAAAAGAAAATAACATTAGTAATAACTATATGGGAATATCTGTTGATTCTAATAATAGTACTGGAATTGTAATTAGAAGCAATTTAATTGCAGATAACTCTCTTGAAGGAATAAGATTTAATGCAGCTTATGACCTTGCAGAAGATTGTGTAGAACCAATTGTAACTGACAATGCAATTTATAGAAATGCAGAAGGTCCAAGTATGATGATTCTTGGTGAAATGAGTGCTAATCCTGAAGGAATTTACGGGCCAGGACAATGGAATGAAAGTTTAAGATTAAAAATTGGTCCTAATTGGTATGGTACAAATAGTCTTATCACTTGGGATTATGAAACTGGAATCGTTGGTGTTGGAACAATGTGTCCAAGAATTAAAACAAGTGAGATAAAATTTGAAACACTTGAAACAGAAAATCCAGGAACTTATAAAATCAATTTCTATAAAGATGGAGAATTAGCTACTAACCTTGCTAGTTTTGATATCTATGCTACATTAAATAGAAATACTGACATGCAAACAGAAGTTCACTTTAACATAATCAATGGAACTGGAACTTTTAGTTTTAATAAAGATAATTATAATGAAAACAATAATACTATTGAAATTTCTGTAGGTTCTTTAATTAATGTAGTAGATAGAATATATTCTGTTGTTTATGCATATAATGTCCCAGAAAGTGAAATACCAACTTAAAATCTTAAATAAAATATTTAAAAAATTTAAATTAATACTTTAAAAAAAATATTTAAAAAAATATTTAAATAAATACTTTAAAAAAATATTTAAATAAATACTTTAAAAAAATATTTAAATAGAATAAGTTTTTACTTATTTTATTTTTCTTTTTTTATAAAATCACTTGTATGATAAATATTGAATATTAGTCTATTGTATAGATATAGATTAGCTTATGCTTAATAATCAAGTTTTATATTAATCTTAATTATTTTAATTTATTTCACAATTAAATTAAATGAAAATTATAAAACTATCAGATAAATTTACTTATTTTTAATTTAAAGCTTATTGAATTTATAATGAAAAATAGATTTATTAAGTATAAAATAGTTAAAAAGAAAAAATAGAAAAAATAGTTTAACTAAAACTTTATAAGAAAAACTTGAATAAAATTTTAATCCAAGTTTTTTAAAAGTTTGGAAATACTTTGATTAGCCTTTTTTAAAAGTTTGGAAATACTTTGATTAGCCTTTTTTAAAAGTTTGGAAATACTTTGATTGGTCTTTTTTTAAAAGTTTGATTTGCTTATTCATCAATTATCTCGTAATATGCTCCTTCTGCACATGATACACATACTGGTTTTCCACCACGATTTAGATGTCGGCCATCAGTAACTTTTTCACCACAAACTGAACAGAAAACACTTGTATGAGGCTTACCAGGCATCTGAGAAGGTTTTAAATCAATACGAACTTTTTCTGTATTGAATAGCTCTTCAGCAGGAGTTCTTTTAAATCTTTCAATCATTTCATCCCTAGTTTCTCTAATTTCTTCCTGTTTATTAGCATCTGCATCAGATACTCTAATAGCTTCACCAGTTTCCATATTATAGAAAGTTACTGCAAATTTACCGTAGTACATTTGTTTCAATGATCTTTTACCCATAGAACATTTAGTAACAGATTGAACTGCATCAGACATACATCTATCAATTTCTAAAAATACAATAAGATTTTTATGACGTTTGTTTAATTCAAATCCCATTAATTCCATACCATACATTGCAAGTTTAGTACCAATAGCTATTCCACCACATATTTCCCCATGAAATTCACCAGCTTTAGCTAATTGTTCCTCATAATCTTCTACACTTACCATTTTTACACCTCATAAATATAAAATTCAGTTTTATTTAAATAAATATTTTAATCATTTAACTTTTTAAAATAACTTTAATAATAATCTAATTAAAGTAATAAATAAAATTTTTTAATTAATTTTTAATCTCTTTTAATTAATATCTTTAATCTTAATCTTTTGAATATTTCTTTGAATAATTAGTCATAACTAATTCTAAATCAGTTTTTAAGGGAACACATATCTTCCTATTATTTTCTAATTCAATGAGATTTACATCAATTCCATAAGCTTTATTTAAATTTTCTTCAGTTAAAACATCTTCAGGACTTCCAAAATCAATGAATGATTTATCTTTCATAATAGCTACTTTATTAGCTGCTAAAAATGCATGATCTGGATAATGGGAAGACATTATAACTGCAAGACCAAGATTGGATAGTTGTTCAATAATTTCAAGAAGTTTAATCTGATTACCAAAGTCTAAGTGATTTGTAGGTTCATCCAATATAAGCAAATCTGGTTCTTGAGCTAAAACTCTTGCTAAAAATACTAATTGGTGCTCTCCCCCACTTAAATTAGTATAGGTTTTATCTTTTAAATCCTCGATTCCGAGAGTTTTAAGTGCATTAATAGCTATTTCCTTATCTTCCTCTCTGGGAGATGAGGTTAAATTAACATAGGGAGCCCTTCCCATTAAAACAACATCAAATACAGTAAATGGAAATGAAGGGATATGGCCTTGAGGAATATAACCTACTAGCTTTGCAATATCATTAAATGATAAATTATTAATATCTTCCCCATTTAATAAAACAAGCCCTGAATTAACTTTATGCAGGCCATTTAAAGTTTTAATTAATGTAGTTTTACCTGTTCCATTTGGCCCTAAAATACATAAAACATCCCCCTTTTCTATTGAAAAATTAATATCTTCAAATACTATTGGAGAGTTTTTTTCATAAGAAAAT
The DNA here is from genome assembly GCF_900114585.1 of Methanobrevibacter olleyae. Classification (NCBI taxonomy): domain Archaea; kingdom Methanobacteriati; phylum Methanobacteriota; class Methanobacteria; order Methanobacteriales; family Methanobacteriaceae; genus Methanobrevibacter; species Methanobrevibacter olleyae. The sequence goes on from NZ_FOTL01000004.1 coordinate 89,257, forward strand.
GAAACTTCCTTAACTTCAACTAACTTTGCCATAAAAACACCACATTAAATCTATATAAAACTAATTCCACTCAGAATAACCTCTTCTAAGTAAGTAAAGGAATATTGGAACACCGATTATTGCAGTTAATATACCTATAGGAATTTCAATTGAGATAAAAGTTCTTGAAATATTATCAATTAATAATAAGAAACTTGCACCAATACTTAAAGAAGCAGGTAGGAGAATCTTATGATTGGGACCTACGATAATACGAGTCATATGAGGTACAACAAGCCCAATCCAACCAATAATTCCACTTATAGAAACTGCTGCAGATGTTACTAAAGTACAGGCTACAATAACAATCAACCTTAATTTTCCAGGATCCAATCCTAAAGATTGGGCTTCTTCATCACCCATAGATAAAACATTTAAATGCCATCTTAAAATCATTATTACAGTTACACCAATAAGTAAAGGAATGATAATCATAGATAATTTATTAAAATTAACTGCAGATAAACTGCCCATTAACCAATAGGTAATTTGAGGTAATTTATCATAAGGGTCTGCCATAAATTTAGTTCCTGAAATTAAAGCATTAAAGAATGCAGAAACTGCAGTACCTGAAAGTACAAGAAGAAGAATTCCTCCAGCCTTATATGATTTAGAAATTATATAGGTGATTGACACAGATACAATACCAAATATAAATGCAGATAATTGAATCAATGCATTTCCAGCATTTGCTAAAATAGCAATAGCTGCACCAAAACCAGCTCCTGCAGATACACCTAATAAATCAGGAGATACTAAAGGGTTTTTAAATATTCCTTGAAATGAAGCTCCTGCTAAAGATAGACAAGCACCAACAAGTAAAGCTGCAATAATACGAGGCAATCTAATAGTAAAAACTATAGAATTTAACTGGGGAGATACAGCTAAAGATGGAAATATTGGGCTAAGAATAGTCTTTATAACATCTATAGGAGCCACTGGATATCTACCTAACATAAATGATACAAAGAATAAAAACACAGGTAGTGCAATTAATAATAAGTAAATAATTAAATTATCGATATTTAAAGAAGAATTCTCACTCATCAATACAAATCCTTAAAATTGTTCATAATAAAAATAAAAGAGTAAAAAATTAATTTATTATTCTAAAAACCTATAAAAAAGATTTGAATAACTTATTAATTTATTATTCTTAAAGCCTATAAAAAATTAATTTATTATACTAGAAACATATGATAAAAAAGATTTAAATAATTTATAAATCTGATTCATCAATTCCAGAAGAAGTTAAAATATCCTTAGCTTCTTCATCACTTAAATCATAATGATAGAAATTAGTATAAAACTCTTTTGTAGCATCTACCATATTGATATTAGAATATTTATCTGGATAAATAACCTTAGCAGTCCAAGGAACACCAATAATTATATTTGCACCTGGTGGCCTATCAAACCATTTAAATGGAGACTGTGGAGAGATATAAACTTGATGGTTTTTAACTGCCTTTAAACTAGCCCATTTTGAATCATTGTAAACGTTTTTATAGAAGTCTTCATCAGTAGCTATTATAATATCTGGATTCCAAGAGATGATTTGTTCTATGGAAACAGTTAATTCTCCTCCAGTATTTTGAATTTCAGTATCAGCTACATTTTTACCACCAACTAAAGAGATTAGTTGACCATGTGATGAACCACTTGCATAAGTAGATAATCCATCTTCACCTGAGGCATAATAAACAGATTTTTTCTCTGAATCCGGAATAGAATTTGCAATAGTTTGAACTTCTGATAAATATTTATCATTAAAACCTATTAGTTGATTTGCTTTATCCTCAGCACCTAAAAGTTTAGCTAAAAATTCAATAGTATTATCTATTTTTGTAACATTTGTATTGTCAGTTACAGATACAACTGGAAGTGAGGCAAATTTTTCCTGTCTTTCTTCAACAGTAGATAAATCAACACCCATTCCTTCATCTATACCTTCTACAACTAAATCAGGTTCTGATGCAATAAACTCTTCATAATTACCATCTTGGCTTCCAAACCATCCTCCAACAACTGGAAACTTATCTTTATACTGATCCGGAACATATTTAAGTTCTTCATCAGTCCATTGGAAGTTAACACCTGCTAATTTTTCAGGAGCTAACATATACATAATTGTAGTCATAGGAGGACTTGTAGCAACTACCCTATTAACTTCACTTGGAATAGTTACTGTTCTATTTGCCATATCAGTTATAGTTTGATTACCTGATGAATTAACTGAATATGGAGAAGCGAATAAACTAATAGCTACTCCACAAGCTATTAAGACAATTAAAACAATTAATATTATTTTAGTTTTCTTTTCCATATTGTCACCTAAAAACTATATATAACATGAAATATTTTTCATATCAATCATATAAATAATTTTCTAAATTATTTAAAATAAGATATTATTTTATATAAAAAGTAAATTAAAGCTTAAATTATTAAGAAAAATAATTCATAAGGCTAAAAAAATTAACATAAAGCAACTGAAATAGTAAATCGAATATAAAAGAAATATATAACAGCAGATAATAGTAAAACAATAAAAAAAGAAATATATAACATACAAAAAATAGTAAAACAATGAAAAAGAATAAAAAAATCTAAATAAAAAAGAATAAAAAATAGAAAAGGCTTAAAACCAAAGTTTTTTAAAAGTTTGAAGTTTATTCTAAAACAGTATGCATATTTTTTAAATCTTCTTCGGTTTTTCCCATAGCATCCATTAATTCAGAAACTAAACCATCAAGGAATACCAATGCAGTTAATTCAAATGCAGTTCCAAGTGGAGTCAAAGAAGTATAATTTCCTTTTATTTGCCTTTTAAGGTAATTTTCATCATCTACTTCTACCTTTGTCCTACCTTTTACATTAATAATTTCATCAGCTAATTGACCTAAACTACTTTCAGGATAAGAAGTTAATGCTAAAACTTTTGCCCCTCTTTTTTTAGAAATCTGAGCAGTAGTTACAATAGTATTAGTTTCTCCAGAACCAGAAATAGCTAATATACAATCACCTTTATTAATAGCTGGAGAAATAGTTTCACCTACAACATAAGAACTTAAACCTAAGTGCATTAATCTCATAGCAAATGCCTTAGCAGCAAGTCCAGACCTACCTGCACCAGTTACAAAAATATTTTCTGCAGTAGTGATAATTTCAATAAAATTAGCTACATCCTCTTCATTTAAAAATTCTTCTGCATCACGAATATTATCTAAAATCGCTTCAATTGCTGATATCATAAGTTCCATTTAAATCTCTACCTAAACTTTAATAAATAATTTCAATAATTACTAAATAATCTCAAATAAAACATAATAAAAATAAAAATTTAACTGATAAATTATTTTGAAATTAGATAATAATAATTATATTTATTTAGATATTTAAAATTAATTATCATAATATAAAACAAAAGTTCAATCAATATTTTAAAAAGGAAATTAGACATAAACAATAAAATATTAAAATATTAAAAAGATAAAAAAATAGTAAAATATTATAAAAATTAATATAAATATATAATATGAAGAGAAAACAGATTATTGTAAATTATTGTAAATTAATATAAAAATAGCTAAAAAACTAATATAAAAATAGCTAAAAAACTAATATAAAAATAGTAAAAAGTTAATTTAGAAAAAAATTAAAATGGGTTTAGAGGGATTTAATGCCAAATCTTGAAAATGAGAATCATGATGAAAGATTCATAGATAATAAAAATATCATTAAACCTGAGATTGGAATTGAAATAGATGGAATATCTTTTAATTATAAATTTTTCAAAACTTTAGAATCACTATCAAAAACATACTCTCAAAGAAAAACAGCAAAAGAATTAAAAGTATCTCATTCTGTCCTTAATAGAAGAATTAAAAATGCTGAAGACAAACTTCAAGAAAAATTAGTAGTTACAATTGGTTCTGGTTCTGAGTTAAGTGAAAAGGGATATGAACTCCTAGATATTTATTACAAATATAAAAATAGATTAGAAGATAGGGAAGAGATTATAATAGTTGGAGGACATATTATAACTGGTTTATTACAAGCTATTAGCTATGATTTACCTTTTAAAACATTAGTTTATAGCAGTGATGATGAAAGTGCATATGAACTTGCAAAACAAAATTTAATAGATATTTTAGCTTTAGATGATCCCTTACTTGCTTTTGAAAATGATTTAAACTTTACAGCTATTGCTTATGACCATTTAGTCTTAATTTCTCCAAATAATGGAAAAACAATTGAAAAGATAGAAGATTTAGAAGGTTTGAAATTTATTGGTGTTAAAGGAAGTGCACAAAGGTTAGCATGGAGTACATTAAGACAGGAAAATATAAGTTTTACTATTGAAAGAGAGCTTAAATCACAATTTGATGCATTTAAAATTGTTAAAAATTCTGATGAATACTATACATTTTTAAATGCTAGTTATTTTAATGGAAATGAAATTTTAAAAAATGAAACTCGCCATGTAATAAGTTTAGTCCAATGCAACGATACAAAAGAAGATATTTATAATTTAATAGAATATTTACTTTTTGATGGACAAAGTAAAATTGGGGAACAAGGATTTATACCTATGAAACCTTGGAAAACCAGATAATTTAAAATAAATACATCAAATAAAAAAATTACAATTAAGAAAATCTAATTAAAATAAAAAAATAAGAAAAATTAAAATGAAAAAATATAAATTAAAAAAATATAATTAAAATAAAAAAAAATAAGAAAAATTAAAATGAAAAAATATAAATTAAAAAAATATAATTAAAATAAAAAAAATAAGAAAAATTAAAATGAAAAAATATAAATTAAAAAAATATAATTAAAATAAAAAAAATAAGAAAAATTAAAATGAAAAAATTTTGATCAGACTTTTTTTAAAAGTTTGTCTATTTAATCAAGTCAGAATCAGATTGATCTAACCATTCGTTTACTATTTTTACTGCACAATAGTTACCACACATTGTACAGGTGTCATCTTCTTCAGGAGGCCTTTCATCTCTTTTTGCACGTGCAACTTCTGGGAACATTGCACATTCATATTGAGCTTCCCAATCAAGTCTTTTTCTTGCATCAGCCATAGCTAAATCTTGAGAGCCATCAATTTGACCACTTGCTAAATCACCAGCATAAGCACCAATTCTAGTTGCAATTACACCTTCTTTTACATCTTCAGGAGATGGAAGAGCTAAGTGTTCCGCAGGAGTTACATAACAAATAAAGTCTGCTCCAGCTTTTGCAGAGGAAGCCGCCCCAATTGCAGATACAATATGATCGTAACCAGGTGCTACATCACATACAATAGGACCTAACATATAGAAAGGAGCGTTGGAACACATTTTCTTTTGAATCATAACATTAGTTGGAATTTCATTAATAGGAATGTGACCTGGTCCTTCAATCATACATTGTACACCAGCTTCACGGGACCTATCAATTAATTCACCTAAAATAATTAATTCTTGTATTTGAGCTCTATCAGTAGAATCTGCAATAGAACCTGCTCTCATACCATTTGCAAGTGAAAGAACAACATCATGTTCTTTTGCAATTTCTAAAACATAATCAAAGTTAGAATATAATGGATTTTCTTTTTCATTTTCTACAATCCAGCCAGACATAAATGATCCACCACGAGATACAAGTCCAGTTACACGACCTTGTCTTTTAAGTCTAGTTAAAGTTTCAATGTTAATACTACTGTGAACCGCCATGAAGTCAATACCATCTTTTGCTTGTTTTTCAATAGCATTGAATAAATCATCTTCATCCATGTAAATTACAGAACCATGTTCTCTAATACTTTCAATAGCTGCTTGATAAACAGGTACAGAACCTACAGGTAATGGAGACATATCTAAAACTCTTCTTCTTATAAGATCTAAATCTCCACCAATACTTAATTCCATTAAACAGTCTGCACCATGGTCAATTGCAATCTGTGCTTTTAAAACTTCTTCATCAAAGTTTACAATATCTGTTGAAGTTCCTACAGTTGCATTAACTTTTGTTCTAAGTCCAGCGCCAATACCTGCTGCTTCAATATCTCTGTTTATATTTGAAGGGATTACAATAGTCCCATTAGCAACAGACCTTAAAATAAAATCTTCTGAAACACCTTCAATATTTGCAACATGTTTCATTTCTTCAGTTAATATACCTTTTTTTGCATCACTTATTTGTGTCATTATTAATCTCCAATTTGATTATGCTAGATTATTATGATTCATTTAATAATTTAACGATTAACTAATAATATAAATAAATCTATAAATGAATAGTATAAAATCAATATTTCTTAGAATCATTTATTTTCTTTAAATCATGTTGAGGAATTGCTTAGTTTAAATTCAAATATATTTTATTAAAATAAAATTTAATTTAATTCTATTTTATTTGATTTTATAATTTTATTTAATATATTTTATCTAATATAAATATATCTATTTTTTAAAGCCTTTATTCGAAAATTAAAGTATTTTGAAGCATTTTTTATCAAATTATATTGAGTTATATAAAACATATTTTATTAATTTTTAAATAAATTTCAATAGGAAACTAATAAAGATTTAAAAATTAGACAATAAGCAAAGAAAATAAAACTAAATTAATAATTAAAATTAAGAAAAAATACTAAAAAATAATAATTAAAAAATTATAAACTAAAAGAAAAAAAACTTTGGTCAAGGTTTTTGAGCCGAAGGCTCAAAAAGCTTGGAAAAGCTTGTTAATAAAAATCAATCATTCTATTATATGCCTCATCATAACTTGGCATATTTGTTTGACAACCTTGTTTTTCAACAACGAAAGATGAAACAGATGAAGCAAATTTAGCAGATTCTTCTAAGGAAGCACCATTAATAAATTGAGATAAGAATCCGGATCTAAAAGAGTCACCTGCACCAGTAGGGTCTACAGCAGGTCTATAAATAGAATCTATTTCGATTTTTCCCTCATCAATACTATAAATAAAACTACCTTCCTTACCACAAGTCTTAATAACAATTTCAGGACCTAAATCCATTAAATCATTTATATCAACACCTAAAGAATCTTGTATTCTTTTTATTTCATGATGATTACCAAATAAAATATTTGAATTTGAAATAACTTCTTTTAATTTTTTAGGACTATACATACCAAGGTCTTGTCCTGGATCAAAAGAAACCAATCTTTCTTCTTCTTTAGCAACAATACCTGATTTACAATTAAAATGAGGATCGCCAGTAGCTAAGTGAACAACTTTAAACTCTTTTAACTTATCCCTTGGAACTACACCATCATGAAACTCCTTTGCAGCTCCCCAGTAGAAATAACTGATTTGATCTTGATTATTATTAGTCATAACAAATGCAGTAGAAGTGTTTTCATCTTCAGATATAATCATTGCATCAGTATCAATACCTAATTTTTCCATATCCTTATGATAATGAGAATTAATAAATTCACACCCTACAGCAGAGAGTAAACCCGTTTTCATTCCTAGCTTTGCACCAACCATAGCAACATTAGCTGCAGCACCACCATTAAGGTTTTTCATAGTTTTCATTGGTGCTGAATTATTGGCTTTAGGAAACTCATCAACTGTGATGATGTAATCGAGTGCAGTATGCCCCACTGCTAATAAATCTTTTTTTATACTCAAACAAATACAACCTTTATCTTTTATGTTTTTAACTGTTAATAATAACTAATTAATATAATATCCTTAATAAATTAATATAATGATTAAAATAATATTAAATAAGATTATTTATAGAAAAACAATACCATATATCACCCTATTAATAAATTAAAAAATATCAATCCATTTAAATTTAGAAAAAATTCAATCCCAAAATATTATCAAATAACAATCTTTTTCTAAAATTATAACAATATTATTTTAAACTTCAAAATATTTAATGATTTTTATTAACATGTGTTATCTAAATATTTCTATGAACTTAAAAGATTTTTATAATAAAAATTTTTTTATAATAAAAATTTGGATAGATTCTAGATAAAAATTTTTAATATCTTAATCAATTTTATAAAAAAAATATCCCATAACTATTAAGTAATAAATATTTTATTCTAAGAATAATTTTAACTTATGATAGCATTTGAAAAGAAATGTCTATAAAAAATCTAAAAAAAACTAAACTAAAATAAACTAAATAAAAAACTAAACCATGTAAAGAATTTAAAAAGAAAAATATATAATAATTAAACTTTAAAATTAAAATTATATTACGAAATGAAAGTAATTATAGTTTGATTAAATAATTTTAAATTAAATGCTAAATTATTAGCAATTAATAAAATAAAAATATTTTAATAATATTTACAATTATTATAGTTATACAGTTTATTAAGTTCCATTAATGTAGTAGAACTATCTGATAGCAATATTAATCAAATAATGATGATAATAAGATTATATTATCAGATTGATTGAGGAAAATATATATTAAAAATTCAATTGAAAGTGAAGATGGAAATTCGGATAATAGTTTAGAAAAAACAGCAAAAGATTAACTAAAATTTATGAATCTACCATTTTTACTAATAAAATAAAGATTATAAAATAATTAATTGTATATGAAAATTTATTAATAAAAAATTACTATATAGTATTATATAGATGATTCTTTTAAATTTTCTATAAAATTTAATTTTTTGATATAAAAATAATTTAGCTGTTTAAAAAAATTAATGGTTAAATTAAAAAGTAAACAAATTTGAAAAAAATAATTAATTATCTGATATCTAATGATTAGAGTACTTATATCCAATAAGTAGAGTATTGATATACAGTAATTAGAGTATTGGGTAGTTAATAGTATGGATGGTGGTTTTTATTTCCGAAGAAGAAATTGAAACTTTAAAAAAGCAATTAAGTGAAAAAAATGAAAAACTTAAAAATCAAGCAATTGAATTAAATCATTTAACTAATGATATTATTCCTAAGTTAAAAAAAGAGAATAAACAATTAAAATCACTGAAAATCGAACTTAGTGATGCATTAGAAAATAGTACTAAAAAGTATTTTAATCAGTTAGAAATTAATGCAGATTTAAGTGAAAGTGTAGCTAAAAAAGGTGCAGGCCTTCAATTAGCAAAAGTCAGACTAGAGGAAATTGAGAAATTAGTTGTTGAACTTGAATCAAAAGCTAATGAAAAGGAACTTGACTTAGAAACTATAGAAGATTTATCTGAAGAGGAAAAATCTATAATTGATGAGCTTAAAAATGAAATTAGTAAATTAAACAAAGAGTTAAATGCAAAAGATAAAATAATTAACAATAAAGAAAATGAAATTAAGAAAAAACAAAATCAATTAAAAGATAAAAACTCTGAAATTGCTGATTTAAAAGACAATTTAATCCCTAAACTCAAGGCTGAATCTGCTGAACTTAATGCTAAGATAAAAAGTATTAAAGCAGAAGCAGAAGAGGAAATAGCTAGAGTCCGAGGAAAAGTTGCTAAATTAGAATCTGAAATTAAAGACTTAAACAGTAAATTAGATAGCAAAAAGAGAGATTATGATAAATTAAATACTGCAATGAATGCAAAGAATAAAAAAATCAACTCCCTTAAAAATAAAAACCAACAATTATCTGAACAACTTAAAGAAAAAGCTAGTAAAGGATTCTTTAGCAAACTTAAAGGTAGATAATTCTGTTTTACTAAATTAATTAATTAATTAAAATTAATTAATCCTTTTTCTTTTTTTATACTGTCTATTTTTTTAAAAAATTAATCCTAAAAAATATTATTTTAAAGCAACTATTTTTAAAATTGAAAGATATTTAATTAATAAATTTTCATTAATAATCATAAAGTTTCTATCATCAAACATATTTAATAGATTATTAAAGAAAAATTATTAAAGAAAAAAATGAAAAATTAAAAGAGCAAATAATAAAAAATAGAAAAAAATAATCACTCCCAACTACTAAAAAGAATTTTGGTCAAGGTTTTTGAGCCGAAGGCTCAAAAAGCTTGGATTAAACATCCTGTCTTAACCTTTTTACAACAAAATCTTTATCTAAAGAGAGTAAGAATGAAGCTGCTCTTGGTCCTTGTTTTTGTCCAAGAATCATTTTATAGATAGCTTGGAAAGCCTTTTGTGGTTTTAAACCATGAGACTCTAAAATTAGATACATCTCATCATGCAAATCTTCTGCATTAGTAAATTCTTTTTCTTCCATTAAATCTGCTAAATCCTTTAAAAAAGCAATTTGATCATCTGGAAGAGGTAATTTTGGAATAGACTTATATTGAACTTGGAATTTAACAAATTTAGGAGCATATTTATCTAGCCAATTAATTACATTCTTTACTCTTTCTTGATATTGCTCTAATTCTAAATCACTTAAATCACTAAATTCCTTATCTGCAAAGCTTTTAGATAATTGAGAATTCTTTTTTAATATTTTAAATATTTTCTCTAAATCATCCCCAGCAATTTGATAAGCATTAACTAAGAATCTAAACGGAGGTCTGAATGGTAAAGGTGCATCTGGATTAATTTGAGCATTTTTATAGATGCTTTTGAATTTCCTGCCTTCTTTCTCAGATGGTGCTTCCTCTTCACCATAGCATACCTTTTCTACCTTATCAAAAGTGTCCATAAAGTCTAACCATGGCATTTTTGGAGAGAAGTCTTTTGATTTCATTGGTTTGCTTCTAAATAAGTAGTAATTAAGGCTCTCAGCAGGTCCAATTTCTAACCATTGTTCTGGAGTAAAGAATACTCCCTGAGATTTGCTCATTGCTTCACCATCAAGAGTAATCCATTCATATGGAATTGGATATGGTGCAGGATAATCAAAGATTTCTTCTGAGATTATGCTACTTACATCATAAGATCCGCCACTAGCTGCATGGTCTTTTCCAAATGGTTCGCAAGTAGTTCCAAAGATTTTCCATCTAGCTGCCCACTCTACTCTCCAGGTAAGTTTACCATTGCCAGATTTAATATCCATTTCACCATCGTGGCCACATTCACATCTGTATTTTACAATATCTCCATTAAAATCATATGCTTCAGTAGTATTTACCCTTCCACATTTTTCACAAATAGGATTATATGGTAACCAATGGTCTGCTAATGGTTCTCTTCTGTACTGGTCAAATATATCTTTGATTTCATTATGTCTTTCAAGGGAGATTCTAATAGATTCAAGATAATCTCCATTTTTATACATATCAAAACCAGATTTTGGAATAATTTCAATACCATATGCATCAAGAACTTTGAATAAAGGTTTTTCAAAGTGTTCTACAAAGTTTTTACAGCATCCTTCAGGACATGGTATCATAGAGTAAGGCATACCAAGATATTTATCATAAGATTCAGGTAGTGGGAAAGGTACTTTTCTAAGAGGATCATGGTCATCTGCAATCCAAATAGTTTCTGCATCATTACCTAATTCACGTAATGCTTTTCCAATAGCATTTGCAATAAATACATCACAAGAATTTCCAATATGTATAGAACCTGATATAGATGTACCGCTTGCTATAACATGTTTATCAACATCCATTTCATTTAATTCATCAGCGATTCTTTCAATCCAATGTTTCATCATCTCACCATAATAATTATAAAAGCTACTTTCAATTTAATAAGTTTAATAACTCAAACTATATGAAAGCAATAAGAAGTATAAATTAATATAAATATAAATTTGATGCTAATTTACTAAATTTAATATTAATTTTAAGTATCAAATATTAAAAATATTAATTTTAGTACTAAATATTAAAAATATTAATTTTAGTACTAAATAATAAAAATATTAATTTTAGTACTAAATAATAAAAATATTAATTTTAGTACCAAACATTAAAAAATAAAATTATGAAAAATACTAATTTTAGCACTAATATTAAAAAATAAAATTATGAAAAATATTAATTTTAAAATAAGACTCTATAATAAGATTCTTTAATCAATATCTTAATACTTTATTATATTATATATTTTCATTATCATATTATAAAAAATTAATTACAAAAATAGAAAGAATTATGTTAAAAATTTATTTATCAATAGAACTTTAAAAAAAATAATAAAACTTTAAAAAAAATAATAAAACTTTAAAAAAAATAATAAAACTTTAAAAAAAATAATAAAACTTTAAAAAATAAGAAAAAGCATAAGAAAATCTTATGCTAAAAAACTATAATTTGAAGAATTCACTCCTTACGCCCAAACATAGCTCCGGTTAAAACTATTAAAGCAAGTAATAATACCAATAGTGGATTGCCTGTTTTTGGTAAAACAGATGTTTCCATTTCTTTAGTAGTACTATCTTCTGTAGTTAAATCATCTGATTCATCAGGAATATCTCCATCAGAATCCTCCTCACCAGAACCTTCCTCATCTGGAACTTCCTCATCTGGAACTTCCTCATCTGGAACTTCCTCATTAGGAACATCCTCATCTGGAACTTCCTCATTAGGAACAGCAGTTACAGTTACATTATTAGAGGATGCATTATTATTAGAGGTGTTATTATCATATTGATCAGATGAAACAACAGCATTATTAGCAAATTCACCTACTTCACTAATCCTAACAGTGACAGTTAAAGTTTTTGACTCACCATTAGCTAATTCACCAACATTCCAAAGACCAGTAGAAGAATCATAATCTCCACTAGATGCAGATACAAATGTATGTTTAGTGATATCACTATCAGTCACTTTAACACCAGTAGCATTAAAAGGTCCATTGTTAGTTACTTTAAAAGTATAAGTTACAGTATTTCCAACAGTAATTTCTGTTTTATCAACAGACTTTTCAAGACTTAAATCAGCATATGGTTTTACTTCAACTTCAGCTTTATCAAAATTATTGTCAAGAGTAGTTTCATCTTCTGCCCCTTCTACATAAGCAGTAATGTTAAATTTGCCTAATTCATTAGCTTTAACAAGTATAGCTAATTGAACAGTGTCTCCTACATTTAACTCGCCAATAGCCCAATCCCCAGTAGATTGATTGAAACCAGAAGTGTTTCCTAATAATTCTCTTGAAGATATATATTCAAATTCAGCTGGTAATTCCAAAATTGCAATTACTTCAGTAGCATTACATGGACCATTGTTAGTTACATTAATAATAAACTCAAAAGTTTCCCCATATAAAACAGATCCAGGAGCTTCAATAGTTATCGCTAAATCAGTAATTTCATAAGGGTCAATTTCAACAGTATCATTATTATTATCAGTAAAATTATCTTTTTCATTAGATGTAACATTAGCTATGTTGGTAATAGTCTCACCAAATTTAGTTACATTAGCAACTATTTCTAAAGTAGCATCAGTACCATTGTTCAAATTGCCAATAATCCAAATACCAGAATTTGGATAGTATTCACCAACACTAGCATTATAACTAACAAACTCAAGACCTTCCGGAAGTTTATCAGTAACTATAACATCGGTGGCATTACAAGGACCCCAATTGATTACAGTAATTAAAAAAGTAACTTCATCTCCGTAATGTATGCTGACGCCAGATCGGACATCAGGTATTAATTCTTCACCATTTACTTTAATTAATTCTTTTATAATCATTAAATCGACTAAAGGTTTAGCAGTTACAATAACACTATCTTCATCATCAACTGTAGATACATCTTCTCCACTATGATTTATAAGTTTAGCAGTGTTGTTAATAGGGTCTAGACTATTAATAGTAACAATTATTTTTAAAGAAACTGTTTGGTTAACACCTAAAGAACCAATGGTCCAATTACCAGAATCTTTATCATAGGTACCAACGCTAGCATTATAACTAACAAACTCAAGACCTTCCGGAAGTTTATCATTAATTACAACACCATCAGTAGCATTAGGACCGTGATTAGTTACATTAATAATATAAGTAATCTCTTGTCCATAATATATAGAATCCTTATCTTCCATTACATCTTTTATAACACCTATACTAACTTTATCTACAGCAGGATTAGATGTCACTTCTACAGAAGATACATTATTACTAGAATTAGTATCATTCTCCCTACAACTTGTAACAGTAGCAGTATTAGTTAAAGTACCTACACCAGTCACATGAGCAATTATATTTAAAGTAGCAATAGCATCCTTTTCTAACTCAGGGATAGTCCAATCACCTGAATCTTCATCATAGGTACCAACACTAGCATCAAAACTAACAAAAGCAAGACCATTTGGAAGTTTATCATTAACTACAATATTAGTAGCTGTTTTAGGCCCATTATTAGTTACTTCAATAGTGAAATTAACATAATCACCTTGTGTTACTGCTGCTGTGACATTTACAGTTTTATTAACTTCTAAATCAACCTCAGGAGCTCCGATTACATGTAATATTACTCTATTAGAGTGTGATTCAAAATTATGTGTTTGAGTATCATCATGATACCATGCAATAAATTCATAGTCACCAATCGGATATTGCTCTATTAGAATAGTTCCGCCAGGAACACTGAATCCTATTGGTTCTTCGTTAGGTAAATTACTAATGTTATTAATTAGAGGAGTTCCATTGATACTTACTAAAAAATAACTAACAATGCCCTCAGTAACTGGAACATCTACGTAATTAAGAAGATTTACTATTGCTTTTAAAGTTGCATCTTCACCTACATAGATAGTATCTTCAAATTTATCATTTACATACAATGTAGTGTTTGTTTGATTTAAAATTTGAATACCATCTATTTTGACTGGTGGTCCATGATTACGATTTGTTTCAAAATAAGCATCCCCTGTTGTACCATTTATACCAGTAAATCTAGCTACACCTATCTTGTTATAGCCTGGCATATTAGCAATATATAAATCAGCATAGTGACGCTGCCCATTAAACTCTAGGAATGCATGCATATTCTTATAGTCATCTTCATCCATGTAAAAAATCATATACATTTCATCTTCTTCAACAGCTGTCCAATATATATTTGCTGGATGCTGATTATGATGAAAATAATAACCTGATGAAACTTCCCTAAAATGGGATAAAAAGTTTCTTTCTGTATCAGTTAAATTAATGGTAAAATAATGATTTTCACTATAATTTGCATCAGCTTCATACATAGAGATATCACTAACATTACTTGATACAGGCCTACTGTCACCAAGAACATATGAATCCCCATCAGCTGTATCCCTTGAAGAACTTACTTCAGTTTCTGCAGCCTGGATAATATCAACATTTTCCGAATCTTCAGCTCCTAAATTAGTAGAATCACTTCCTAGATTAGAAATACTGACATCATCAACATTTTCCGAATCTCCAACCCCTAAATTAGTAGAATCACTTTCTACATCAGAAATGATGGTATCATTAACATCTGCAGCAGATACAGTAGCACATGAAATTGTCAATATACTAAGAATTATTAGAATAATCATTAACTTATTGCCTTTCATTATCTTTTCACCTCCTTTTAAATTAATTATATATATTTATTTTCAATTCTTATATATAAACATTCATAAAAATATATCAAAAAGTAAATAATTTATAAATAGGTATATAAAAAAAATTAATCGATTCAATCAATAAAATAAAAAATTGAACAAATTAAAAAATAGATTATAAAATTAAAAAAAAATTCTCTAAAAATAACTTATCAAAAAAAATCAAAAATACTTATTAAAGGATTAAATAGAATCCTATAAAAGAACCCTATTAAGTGGAAAAATAGACTTAAGCTCTATGTAAAAATAAAAATAGCTTAAAAAATAATAGATAAAAAATCAGTAAAAATAATTAAATTAAATAAGAATCAATAATAAATCAACTAAAAAAAAGTAGATTGAACTTATTGTTCAAATCTACGTCTGTCAATTAATTCTTGACGTTTACCTGCGTTCCATCCACCGTTTGCAGATTTAGCGTGACCTACTTGTTGTACATAGCCAGTGATTCTGTCATACCATTCTACATCAGCAGCTTCACCACAGGAAGGACATTTATTACTTAGTCCCTTCATTAAAGTTTTACATTTTAAACAGAAACTGAATGCTGAGCTATAAGCCCAAAAACCAATATCAGATTTTCTTGCAATTTTATTAGTTAAACTCATTAATGCTTCAGGATCAGAGTAAGATTCACCCATAAATGCATGGAAGATATGTCCACCAGGAGTTAATCTGTGATATTTACCTTCGATTTTAAGTTTATCTGCAAATGAAATATCAGAGTTTACAGGTACATGTGAGGAGTTAGTGTAGTAGTTAGCTCCATTGTCACCTTGTAAGATTGCCTTATCTCCAAACTGTTCTTTATCTAAGGTTGCAAATCTGTATGCAGTAGATTCCGCAGGAGTTTGTAATACAGTCCATCTTAAACCAGTTTCTTCTTTTAATGCCTTTGTTCTTGCATTAAGATATTCTATACATTTTAAACCAAATTTATTTGCTTCAGGGTTGTCAATACCTTCACCGAATAATGCAAGTAACATTTCATTAAGGCCACAGAAACCAAAGGATAAAGTAGAGTTTTGGATTCTATAATAAGTTTCTCCATCAACCTCTTGATCTAAGAATGGTAAAATATCAAAGTTATTTAAACAGTTAAGACCTTGGTTTCTTCTAATCATTAAGGTTTCAACAGCTAAATCCATGTAGTTGTCTAAGTATTCGAATACATCATCTTCATCTCTAGATTGGTATCCGATTCTAGGCATGTTTAAAGTTACATATGCGAGGTTACCAGTTCTTAAACAGTCTTGTTCCCAGTCACCAGTCCAATTATCCTGAAGACAGGTTCTACAACCCATATAGTTAGCCATCTGACCTCTGTAATCAGGTAACATGTTTACAAAGTAAGATGAACCATATTTAGCTGAAAGTTCATGAACCAAAAGCATATCCTCATCATAGTCACCCTTTAAGGTCTCATCACGTAATGTGTAAATAGTGTTTGGGAATAGGTGAGGTTTACCTTCTGAATCTCCTTCAAGTAAAATTTCAGTAAATGCCTTTTGAATCATTCTAGTTTCATCTTCAAAGTCAGCATAAGTTCCTACAACTTGTCCTTTTGGACCATATGCAGTTAAATCTTGTAAGAATTTTGGAACTCCAAATTCTAATTGCATACTTGTAAATGGAACTTGGGAACCTCTTGCAGCATAAGCCATATTTAAGTTGTAAACTAACATTTGAATAGCTTGCTTTACTTCCTCATAGCTTCTACCAGTTGCAAATGGTGCAACAAATACATTCCATAAGGACATTGCTTGTCCTCCAGACATGTTTTGTTGAGCTGCAAGCATAATTTCACCAGTGTGATTCATTAAAGTTTCCATATGAGAAGGAGGTGCTGCAACAGAGGTATGATCTCCTGTACCATCTACTTTAAGACCATATTTAATGAAAGTTCTTATATCATGTTGTAAGCAGTTTAGTGGCCTTCCTGCAAAAAATTCTAAATCGTGGATGTGAATGTCACCAGACATATGTGCATCTGCTAAGTGAGCTGGTAACATGTGTAAGAGTGCATATTGTTTTAATGCCTCATCAGCAACATATTTATGAATAGACTCAGGATTATGCATCATATTTGCATTATCTCTAGAACCATTTTCAATTAATGAAGTAATGTTATAAACTGGAATACCTAAACGAGTATATCTGCTTCTTAAATCTTCCAATCCATATTCTACAAGTTTAGTGTTTACGATTTCCCTAATCATTGGAGCGGTAAGATATTCAACATTAAGCTTTTTAAGTTCTTTCCAAACTTCAGAAGCGATTTCAAAAGCAGTTTCCTGGGAAGCACCAGTTTCTTCAACTAAAGTACTTGCAATTTTAGCCATATCAAATGGTTCAATTTTATCTCTTGAAGAACGTACTTTTAAAGTAGTCTTAGCTAAGTATTTGTTAGCTGCTTCAGAATCTACATCTTCTAAACATTCGTAAACAATTTTTTTAATTTCTTTAGTGGTAATTCCATCATATAAGTTTTCAACAACAGTTGAAACAATTTTTTCAGATTCAAAGAATGGAGCTTCTACCATTACTAAAGATTTTAACAATTTTTCATAACTAAATGCTTCAGATACACCATTGTTTTTCTTAACAGTGATCTTAGATCTTTTAATATCATTTTCGACATTATCTACTTTTTCCACTTTAACACCTTCATTAATATCTCACAAACCCGTTGTTATTAAAAGTAAGAGTTAGTAAGTTAATTAGTAAGTTAATGATTATAAATTTTTTATTTAAGAAAATTCCTATTTAAGAAAATCCTTAAAAAAATCCTATATAAAATTATTAGAAATTTTTATAAAATAATTTAATTAATAATAATATGTAATTAGATGTATAATATCTGTTCGATATGATACGAAAGTTAGTAACTATATGGAAAGTTAGCTACTTCACGAAATAATATTTGTCTTAAGATGTATATAAATCATTCTATTTAACACGAACAAAATATATTCCAATAGTTATAAGTGTTTAAAATACTTAAAACTTAATAAAAAATATTTAAAACCTATTTAAATTTAAAAAAGGAAAAAATCCTTAAAGATTAAAATTATGAAGCTAAAAATCCAATATCATCATTATCATCAAATTCTAAATAATCCCAATATAATCATATCATGAAATTCTAAATAAAACCATTATCATCATTATCCCATTGTAAATCAATTCAATGCCACTGCTATATCATCATGAATAAATTAAAAAGAATTATTTTCCAAAGAAAACATCCAATGAACTTTGTTTAGATTTGTCACTTTCAAATAATGAATTAATACCAAATTCTTGAATTTCTAATCTTTGTTCAAGATAATGTGATACAGGATATCTGTTTACTAAATTCTGTGAAATTTCAAGATATTTAACAACAGATCCCTTAGACACACTAAGAATCAAGTCTCCACCACACTTACATTTACCAGTTAGTGGCATTCTCCTATACTTAGTACCGCATTTAGGACATCTAACCTTTTGTTTAGAGAAAGCCCTTGAATTTCCCATAATATCTGGTAAAAAGTGAGAAGATAAAACACCTTCTACAACTCTTCTTTGATCAACTGCCCTAATAAGTTCTGCTAAATGAATTTGAGCCTCTACTTTTTCTTTCATAGAACCTAAGCGTTTGTATAAACATACTTTAGGTCCTGCATGAATACTTGAAGTATGATGAGAAAACATTAAATCATGGTATTGTCTATCAGTACCTAAATGCATCTCTACATTATCTACCAAATCTAACATATCAGAAGGTTTTAAAGATTCTTGAGATTTTTCAAAGAATTCTAATGGGAATCTTTCAAAAATATCTAAGTTATGAGATTCATCATCTATCTCCTCAGGATCTATACGGGTAGATAAAACTAAAGGAGCATCCATACTTCCTCCACGGGTACTTGGTAGGTATGATTTTGAAAAATTGATTAAGGCATCCAATAACAGAAGTACAGAATCCTCATCACTATCACAATTTCTTCTTTTTGCAGAATGGAAATAAGGGTGAGCATAACAACCTAATGCTTTAGTAAATCCTACAATACGTCCCAATACTCCTGCAGAAGTGTGGGGAGCAAGACCTGCAATAAGATGACCAATTAAGTCATATTTATCCTTTACATTATAGAATCTTTCCATTCCATAATATCTTTCAAGTAAATCATCAACGAAATTAGCTACTCCCACTAAATATTCACCACAATTATCAGAAACTACAATATCTTGAACTTTAAGTTCAATAATCTGGTCTTCACTAACAATATCTTGACCATAACAATCTTTATCATATCCCATTTTTAATAATTTAGGAACAGTTACTCCAATTTCACTTGGAATAAAGTGAGTAAGTGGTAAATCAGTAGAGTCATGGCGAATAGTTCCTTCTTTAAATGTGAATACTCTATTTTTAGCTCTTAAAATACCTTTTTCTAATGGTTCAGGAAGCTTATCTTCAGAAATTAAACCAATAACTCCTTTAACTTCATCAACTTTACGGACTCCTATATTATTAGAAGCTTTAGAAAATATATGTGCCAAATTAATATCTTTTTGGCCTGCTTTACCTATTACAGTTGGAGAACCGCAATGTGGACAGATAGACTGGAAGGAGCTTAGTCTACATTCCTCATTGATACATTCTCTTCTTGCAAATTCTACCTTAATCTTTTTCTTTTTAGCTGCTTCTGAAATTAAACGTCTGTTTCCACCATTATTACCAATAGGGAAAAGT
The DNA here is from genome assembly GCF_900114585.1 of Methanobrevibacter olleyae. NCBI lineage: Archaea > Methanobacteriati > Methanobacteriota > Methanobacteria > Methanobacteriales > Methanobacteriaceae > Methanobrevibacter > Methanobrevibacter olleyae. The sequence continues at coordinate 109,520 of NZ_FOTL01000004.1, forward strand.
ACATGAGGTGCAGGTCTCATTAACCTTTCTTTAGATTTTTCAGGCCGTCCGACCCTTGTGCCAATATAACATGGAGCCTTATCCTTAATTTCAAAGTCGATATTTTCATTGATAATATCAACAACTGACATATTATAATAATCATCAGCAAGATATTTTGAATAATCCTCACCTATAGTTTTAAGTAGACTATAGGCATGATCTTTATCAATAATTACTTTTCCATCAACAAGTCTGTGGCAAAGCCCTATAACTTCAAGAATTCTTTTTTGATAAGATAAATCAAGTTCTAAATCCTCACGATTATTGTATCCATTTTCAAGATAATCTCTTTTAGTATTTAACCATTCACTAAGGTTAACTAAATCCTTAATAGAAATATCTTTATAATAATAAGTATATTCTGGGTGAAGGGGAACATTGAATTCTTCAGTGATTTTAAATGCTTCTTCAACAGTAAGTTTCTTTGTTTCTAGTGAATTTAAATTAAATTCTTCTTTTTCTTCTAAGTCAAATGATTTATATTTATCGGAATTTCTTATTGCTTCAATCCACCATTCTTCACACCAGCATGCACCTAACATTAGTTGGTTGTTTCTTAAGAACTCACCAAATGCAACAAGCATATCCCCTAAGAAAAGGATTTCAACAACTTTGTTTTTAACTTCTCTTGCATCAGCAATAGAATCCAATCGGCGTACTTCTCCAGACTTTAGCTTTACAGTAGGTCCTTCAATAGAATCTACAGGAACTACACAGTTACCTTTACCTGGTCTTTCAATCTTTAATTGGGTTCCTACAGCTAAAAATTCCAAGAGTTCCATAGTAGCTGGATGAACACCCATAGTTGCAAGTCCAGTATTTCTAGAACGGCCATATCTTAGTCTGAATCCCCCCTTTTCAGAAGGATAACCTAATACAGGTCTTCCGCCAATTATATCATGAGCATATTTAGAGTGCTCAAATAGCTCCTCCTTATCAATAATATTATCATCAATTTCTTGACTAGATTCTTCAAAATCACTCTCAGAAGAATTTTCTTCCTCTTTTGAAGAACCAATACCTTTAGCATATTCTGCTAAAAATTCCCAGCTATCTAATTCAAGGGTATGTGCAATCTTTAAAATCTTTTTAGATTTCTGAATAACACCCTCTACCATCGCAAGAAGAGCTCCACCCCTAATATTATTAGTTTCTACACGAGGTAAGTCTCTATGAGATACTTCAATTTGATCAGTTGGTTCTCCACTTACTTCAACAGGAATACTTCTTGCAGCAAATCTAACCTCTTCTGGAGTTGGAGAGTATTGCAAATTAGTTACTTCAGATTCATAAAGCTCTACCTCTTCCACATATCTTTCAATTTCATCATCAGTAGGTTTAAATCTATCAAGACCAGTAGCTACACGTATTTTATCTCCTAAAAGAACAGATAATGCTGCTGCAGTACCTCCTGCACTACGAATAGGTCCTGCAAAGTATACAGCAACATATTTTGTTCCATCAGCATTACTTTTGATTTTTACTCCTGAAATCCCTTCTAAAGGAGCAGCTACTACTCCCTCTGTTAAAATAGCTAAAGCTGTTCTTAATCCCTGATCTGCAAAAGCTTGTCTTTGAGCTTCTAATTTAGTACCAGTTTCATTTGATTCTTGAGATGCAATTTCAGCAGCAATTTCAAATGCCACTTCTTCTCTTGACATGTCTTTTTCTAATTCTTTAATACGCTTTGCAATACCTTTAGGACCTACAAGCCCTTCAACCCTCTCTGCTAAGTCCTTTGCCAGTGGAATTTCAGTTTCTAACTCCACATCAAAACCTTTTGATCTTGCTTCATTAGCTATCTCATATAGTTTATGAGTTTCACTTTCTAATCTTTCAAAATAATCCATTTCAAAATCCATTATAATCCCTAATAAATAATTTTAATAGCTAATAAATTAACTTAAATTCTTTATATCATATTTTTTATTGATTTAAATTATTCTAAATTGTTTTAAGTTAGTTTAAGTTGTTTTTAAACTATTTATTTATTTTTAAAGTTTAAAAATAATTTCGATTTTTCAATTTTTATCTAATATTATTATATGTTTAATATTATTTAAAGATATAAAAAGAGCAATTAAAAACTAATATAAAATTGAAAATTGAAAAAATATTATAAAAAAAGAATTTAGTTAGTAAACTAACTAATAAAATAGTGTGAAATTAAATTCAAAGAATTTAATCTCTTTATAAGACATATACAATTAAAAATAACTAAAAATAATCTATACTGAGAATTTTAAAATAAAACAAAAGATTCCTAAGATTATAGTAATAGCAATGACTATTTCTGGAGCTATTTTTGGACCTACACTTTCATCATCAAAGTATCTTACTAAACCTGCCCCACTCATAGGCATATTCATTTTATCATTTTTCTTTGCCATAATATCACATTAAAATAACTGAATAAAAATTTGAATTGATCTTATAAAATTTGAATAAATATAATTTTTTAAATACAATTTAATAATATTAATATATTTTCTATAATTATTAATTATTTATATTATTTCTTATATTAAAACTTTTAGTTTTACAGTTAAAATAAAAAAAATTAATTAATAAAATAAAAATTAACTAATAAAAATAAAAATCTTGCTCTTTAAAGTTATAGTTATGAACTTTTAAGCTTAAAGAATTATAATATTCCGCCAAAGAATAAAACTAAAAGTGCAGCAATTGCAAATGTAATTAACCAAATAGGCACACTCCAAGATAATACTTTAGAACCATCTAATGGAGGAATTGGCAATAAGTTAAAAGCTGCTAAGAAGAAATTAATCCTAGTACCAAGAACACAAATTAAATAAACAATAGCTCCCATATCAGTGTAAATAAAATCACCAAGAGAACCTAATATAAGGAAGAATATTAAACCTAATATAATATTTACAACTGGTCCTGCAATAGAAATAATACCATTTGTTTTCTTTTCCATTCCTTGACTATAAATAACAACTGCTCCAGGAGCTGCAAATATAAATCCGAAAAAGGAACTAACTAATGCAATTAATAAACCAGTAGGCCATAATTGATATTCCGCATAATATCCATAATGCATAGCAAGGAATTTATGCCCTAATTCGTGAAAAACAAACCCTAAACCTACTCCAATCAAAACTACTGGGAAAATAATACTTATATGACTATAGTCCCCATTAGAGTAGAGAATAGTAAAACCTAAAGCAATTACTATAAAAGATATTATTAAATCTCTTATCTCATTAATTGTAAATCTAAACATAAGATAAATTATAATTTAGACTTTTATAAACTTTATGATTAATTCATTAGATTATTTAAAAATTATTAAAAAAGTATAATTAATCCTTAAAAAAAAAGTAAAATAAATTTTTATTCCATCTTCTTAGGCCATTCATTAAAAATAGCTCTAAATAATATTAAATTAGATAGAATAGCTAAAATAACTATTAAGATAATAACAGTTAAATTGTTTTGAATAAAATATTCCACCCCACATAATGCAAGTAAAAAGGAAATCAAATTATTTAAAAAGTGAGCAAAAATTGGTACTAAAATATTCTTTGATTTAATATAAAGAATTGATACACAAATACCAAATAAAATAGCTCCTGAAATCCCACCAAAACTATGGCAAAGGCCAAATAATACAGAAGATAATAAAATAGCTAATTTTATATCCTTTAAGTCTTTATTAAACCTTCTTAAAAATATTCCTCTAAACAATATTTCTTCTATGATAGGAGATAAAATAACTACAGTTATAAAATAAATGCTTAATACTGTAAAACTCAATGAACTAAAATCTCCAAAAAGTGGAGAGTCAAAGCGAATAATAGATAAAATACTTAAATATTTTAAAGTAAAGTAAATCGTTGAAACAAATAAAATATTTGCAATAACAATGAAAGAAATATGATAAAAGTTTGAAACTTTAAATAGAGAAGCACATTCATTTTTTAATGAAATTAAAAATGAATCATTTTTATAAGCCTCTACTAAATCAATTTCATGAAATTTATAAAGAAAAAATAGGAGCATAAATCCATATAATATTAATTTAAAAGTTAAAAATCCTAGATAAAAGTTAAAAAGTATTGGAACTAAAGTAAGAACTAATATAACCAATAAAAAGAATGATAAAACCTTTATTGTGGATAATTTATCTAAATAATCATTTAATCTAATCATCTTAACCCTTCAATTTTATAAATTTAATAAATTCTAACATATCTTATTTAAAAATTTAAGAATTTTTTCTTTAAGAAATTCTAACAATCATCTGTTTAAAAATTTAAGAATTTTTTCTTTAAGAAATTCTAACAATCATCTGTTTAAAAAAAAAAAGACATATATAATAATTAATATTGAATACTATATAAACTTAATATAATACTATATAAACTTATATAAAAAAAGTTTATTATAAACATTTAAGAAAGTTTATTTTAAGGAAGTTTTATGACAAGTAGTTACCACCCAGAACAATTTGAAATTAAGTATAATGACAATTACAATGGAACAAAATCCATTAAATTATTGAATACTACTCTTTTAGTAAATAATCCCAATCCAGAGTTAATTGATATAAATAAGATAAATGAAGAAAAATGGATTGAATTTTGGGAAAATCTAGAAAAGATAGGCTTTTGGGATCTTGAAGAAGAATATCAAGGATGTACATTAGAAGGAGGATTTACGTGGAGCGTTAGAATCCAATATAAATCAAAAGACATAATTAGCTATGGAGTGAATATAGAACCTAAAATAGTTATGGGAGATAAAATTTATTCTATTTTAGAAGAGTTGTATAAATCAATTGAAGAATTGATAAGTTTTGAATAAGATAAATAAAAAAATGGGATTAATTTTAAAACTTTTAAATTTAATATAAAACCCATTTTAAGGAAATTTTTTAAAGCTAAATATAATATCAAATGAAAAAAAGATTCCAACAAAGCCAAAAATAATAAATAAAACATAGATTAAAGAGAATAAAAATTTAGTAAAAATTTTAATTCTCACTAAAAGAAGCAGTATCTGCCATTGATTTCATTAATTCTAAATTATTACCTGTAATGATTATTACTTGATTACTGTTTTTACTTTTTATACATATAATATAATCTGCATCTTGAACATTAAAGAGCATATCTGAATCAATTGAAATATTTCCATCTGCTGAAGCTTTACCATTAGCTTTAGAAACTTTAATTCCATCAGCAGAAATAGAAACATTTTCACCATCAGAATCAGAAACTTCCAAACCCTTAGTAGATAATGAAACATTATTATTATCAGAATCGGCTATTTTTATTCCAACATTAGAAACTTCTACATTATCACCATCAGCTCTAAGATTTATATCTGTATCAGGGGAGAAAATTCCTTCAGCAATAGTCCATAAGCTATTAAAATTATTTGCTATATCAAAATTAAAGAAATTCCAATTATTAGAATTCTGATTTTTTAATAGAAAATAATTATCATTCTCTTCAACAAGATAACCATCATTTTTTAAATCATTAATGAAATCAGAAAAGATATTTTTATCAGAAGAGTCTTTTAAATACATTATTGTACTTAGATCATCAGTATTATTCCCGTGATTTGTAAAAATTTCCATACTCATAGATAGATTTCCACTATTAAAATCAGTAGTGGTTTTTTTAATAAAATTACTACCTTCAGGAGTATCAATTAGAAAATTTTCACTATCAAAGCCATTGCTTGCTAAATCATAATCTAGTGCACCAACAGTTGAAATTAGAAATACAAAAACAAATAGAGTAAATAATATAGTTAATATTTTTGAATTGTTTTTCAATTTATCACCATCTTATAAATTATAAAAATTAAACAGAAAAAAGAATAAAAATTAAATTGTAAAAAAGAATAAAACTATTCTAATTTTTCTAATTCTCCATCATTACCTCCAATATTAGTAGCTTCTTTATAAATAGATCCATAGATTCTACTAATTACAATACTGGTATATGACTCAATAAGTAAAGCATTTAAAATTAAATTAATTAAAGCTAAAACCAATGCAGAACCTGTTAAAATACTAATACCAAATGCAATAGCTCCAAATAAAAAATTAAAGAATGCTGAAATAATCATAATTGTAATGAAACTAAATAATAAAATTCCAATAAATTTAATCCATCCAATATTTTTAATTAGAGCTAAAATTTCCCTAAATCTAAATGCTGCAGCTAGTTCATCATTATAAATCATATTAGACATTGCCATTATTTCAACTAAACTAATAAATATTGCAAGTATAATAGAAATAATTAAAATTATTCCACCAATATAGTTGATAGAGCAATCAATAGATTCATTAACAGTTAACATCAATCCAAGCAAGAATAAAATTGCAGGTAAAATAGTATAAGCTATTCCTACAATTAATGAACGAATACCATTTAAGAATATTCCTTTAATATCTTTAAATTCTGGAAGTTCAAATCTAGCTTCTATAGAATATTTTATAACATTATACAGATATCCTGAGCAAAATATCATTAAAATAAATATTACTATAAATGATAAAACTATTAAAGCCATATTAGTTTGAGGAATCATTGAAAATGCTTTTTGAGCTGTATCTATAGGAGCATTTTCAGCAATGACTTTCATACTGTCATAAGCTAAATACTGTATGAAAAATGAAATAAAACTTGATATAAGGAATATTAGTCCTAAAACTAAAACCTTTTTTCCATCATTAAAAGGATATTTTAATCCTTCCTTTACTACATCAGTAATACTACTCATAAAATCACCTTTAAGAAAAAATAAATATTATTTTAAATTAATCAATCACCAATCTTTAAAGAAAAAATAAATATTATTTTAAATTAATCAATCACCAATCTTTAAAGAAAAAATCCATTTATTGAAGATTGTATAATAATCCACATACTCTTGATTGTAAAATCATATTATAAGGACCTACAATAAATAACATGACAAAATAACTTATCATAAATCCAGCAATTAATATTCCACCTGCTGCCATACCAAATCCTAAAGATCCAGTAAAGATTCCAAAGAATCCAAATAAAAACCAAATTAATAAGAAAACAATCACATAAATTCCACAGCAAATAATAACTAAACCAAGATATGTACCTAAACTTCTTGCAACACCAACTGATTTAATAATCTCTATTATTTCTTTATAATCAAATGCTTTGCTTAATGAATCATCATAATTTGCCATATTTGCTACTCCAAACATACTCATTAAGTAAGCAAATAATATAGCTACAACAGTAATTATAGAACCAACAGCCATCAATGCAGACTCAGCATATCCGCCAATTGAACTAGAGATTAAAGCAAATATTAAAAAGATTATAAATGGAATCAATAAATAAACCAAATAGACCAAAATAACTTTTATTCCATCAACAAACATATCAATAAGATTATCAAACTCAGGTAATGGATCATTACCATTAATCATACCTTCTACAGAGATTTTTGTAACTCTGTAAGAATAACCATAAAGTAAAAATATAGGAAGTAAAAGAAAGCTTAAAAAGTAACTTACCCCTAATATTAGTAAAACTTTTAAATCTTTAGCAGAATATTCTAAAGAATCTTTATAAATATCTAAAATCATAAAATCATCACCTAATCATAAATTAAAATACACCATAAATTAAAAAAATACCTATTTTAATTGAAATTCATAAACTAAACCTAAATATTATTTTAAACTAAAGTTCATCATCACTAAACTTAAAAACATCCTCTATACTTAAATAAGAATCCAACTCTTTACCATAAGTAGCTTCGTTTAAGACTCTTGTAATTTTATATGCTAAAAGTAAAGAAGGATTATACCGTCCGTTTTCTAAGGCATTAATCGTTTGACGAGTTACACCAACAGATTCAGCTAAATCCTGTTGGCTCATCTTAATTTCTTGCCTTAAATATCTTATAATTGTTTTCATATAATCACTTAAACAATAGCTAGATTAAAAATTATAGAATAAGGAATGTAATAAATATTTTCTAAATGTAAAAATTATATTACATTTTCCATATGTAAAAATTATATTACATATTATATAAATGTTTCTACAAACTAAGTGAAAAATTAAAAAAACTTAAAAAAAGGATATTAAAAGATAATGAAAAATATAACTAAAAAAAGGTATTAAAAAATAATGAAAAATATAATTAAAAAAAATAGAATTGAAAAATTATTAAGCAGTTATTATTAAGCCCTTAATAATTTAAGATTTTTATAAATATATAAAGCTATTAAAAGACCTGAAATAATGGAAATCATTAAAGTAATTGGTACAAATGGCATTTGGAATAAAAATGCATCTAAATTAAATGATTCAAGAATAACAGCTACCAAATTATTTATAAAATGAATAGATATAGTCATAAGAATGTTATCAGTTTTTAAATATACTATACACATACACATTCCAAATAAAAATGCACTGCTAATTCCACCAAACTCATGTCCAATAGCAAATATAGCAGAAGATATAATCATAGCAGCTATTACACCAATTCTTATTTTTAATCTATTAAATAGAACTCCTCTAAATAATAGTTCTTCAAGAATAGGTGCAAATATAATAGAAGATATTACCTCTAAAAAGAAAGTGAATGGATCAACATACTCTGGAGAAAAATCTAGCATAGGTACTGTACCTGGATATAAAGAAGTATAAATTAAATCCAAACTTGAAAAGAAAGCAAGTACAATGAATGCAAATAGAATATTAATTAAGAATATGTAAAGTATTTCTTCACTATTATCTTTTTTAAATAGCTTAGAAAAGTCATCACTTAAGCCATGAGTTCCTTTTAAAGCCCAGATAAAGAATAAAAGTATGAAAAATAACAGTAACATCATTACTAAATTATCAGACTTATCCATAACCGGAAAAATAATACTAAGTGCAATTGTTAAAATAAGAGCTATTAAAATAGCTACAATTAATTCTCTAAGCCTTATAGTTCTAAGCCTTACATTAAAATCTGTGACACTAAAGTCCATTTTTACACCGAAAATCTTTTTTAAAAGATAAAATTACTTTTAAAAATTTTATTAATAAACATATAATAATTTTCTAAATCTTTACTTATTAAATTTTCTACTTTAGAAAAATATTCTAAGTTGAAACTATAAAATTTACTTATTTAAATTTTCTAGCATAATAAACAATATATAAATCAGATGATTTTTCAATGATTTTATCTAATCCTATTAGTTGTTCGTGCTTTAATTTGATGGTCTGCCTCTAGAAAAATATTGTTTTAATCCTTATAAATCTTCGTTTTCACAGGATTTTAGCTATCTATAAATAGTGAATAATTCATATTAATTAAATCGGCTACATCTTGAATTAGATTTTCATTCTCCAATGAGTTTAATCACAATTAAATGTTGATAATACCTAAATATCCAATATAATACACTCATTTATTCATTCAATCCTATTTAATCATTTTTATTAAATAAATCTATTTTTGATTTCCTAATATAACATAATATTTGCCAAATATATAATAAAAGTTTGATAAACTGCTACAAAAAAATCAAAAATGAATTTCCAGAAAAAAATAAACAACAGGAAAAAATAGAAACAACGAGGCAATAGAAGATTTCTTCAAATTATACAAAGATAGACTCAACATGAGCGACATACAGAAATATACACACGATTCGCTGAAAAAACATATACTTAATGTATTTTAGCAGAATTTATCATATGAGAAGGCTACACCACAAAAACAGCACTAAAAAAGCTTGCAGAAATGTAAAAAATCCAGGACCTAAAATAAATCAATGAAAAAAATAATAATAATAATATGTGTTTATAAATAAACACATAAAATTAACAAAATATAGTTTTATCTTTTTCTAAATGGAACTAATACTAAAATTAAACTTAAAAATAAAACTACTAATGGGTTTCCAGCTTTAGGTGAGCTTGGATTAGTTAAAACTGTTTTAGCAACAGGTTCTTTATTGATACCTGTATTATTATCAGTTTTTGTTTTATTAGTACCATTAGTTACATTATTTGTTTTATTAGTTACACTAGTGTTATTAGTTACATTAGTTTCATTTGTACTATTAACAGTTTCATTAGTTATATTATTTCCTGCAATAGCAGTATTAACTTTTATACCAGTACTAGTTGTATTAAATAGAATATCTAAACTTACAGATTCTCCAGGAGCCAATACTCCTTTATATGTCCATTTATTTATTCCATCAAAAGTCCATTCATTATTTTTATCTATGTAAGACAAATAAACTAAACCCTTAGAATATTTATTATCCTTAATATAAACACCAGTTAAATTACAATCACCAGTATTAGTTAAGATAATAGTAAAACTAACAGTTTCACCAACTTTAACAGTTTTATTATTTGAAATTTTTACAATAGTCATCTTTGGAGTGTAAACTGAAGTAGTGTTATTAGTAGTTTTATTATCAGTCTCATTAGATGAAGAAACTATAACATTAGTAAAGTTACCAGATTTAACTGTATTAAAAACTACAGTAAATTCTGCAGATTCATTAATATTCAATTGATTTTTGTAAACCCATTTACCATTATTATAATTCCATTTATTTCCTTCATCAATATAAGAATCATAAATTAAACCATCATAACTTTTTTCAAATACAGTAACACCATGAAGGATTGTATCACCCATATTTGTTACTCTAATTATGAATTCCACTTTTTCTCCATTTATAACAGTTTTATTTAAAGTAATTTTTTCAACTTTCATATCATAATTAGTTCCCATATATGTAACATTAAATAGGAATAAATTTTGAGTTGTTGAACTTCCTGCACTATAAAAATCAAATAATACCTGAGTACCATTAGCTAATATTAAACTAGCATTATAATTCGGTACACGGAATCCAGAATTATACAATGCAATTACTTCTTTAGTTAAATTGTTATCACTATTTCTAAAATCACGGTCTGTAAAGTCCCATAAACTGAAAGTTATATTGTCTTTTTCATCTGAGAAATAATATTTATAAATTAAAATCTTTAAGTATTCACTAACATCTTCACCAGTTAATTGGTTACGTGCTAAACTAAGATTATTTAATAAATACACATAATCAGGGAAGTTTAATGTTCTTTGTAAACAATATCCTTTTAAACCATCTTCTAAATCAAGCAAATAAGTAGTTTTATTAACATTTTCCACGTTTATTGTGGTAGTGTTAATATCTTCTATTTGATTAGGGCTTAAAGTATTATTCTTTTGATTTAATTCATTCAATACATAAATTTGTTTATCTTCTAATGCAGTATTATCTTTAAAATTATTATTTTCAATAGTAGCATTTTCAGCATAGATAATTCCATAACCTCTAGATGTGTTGTTTTCTAGATTACTGTTGTTTAAAACTAAATTTCCACTAATTATTGCAGATCCATCATAAGCATTGTTTTTAATGAAATTAGAATTATTAACAGTAGAATTTCCAAAACTAAATAATCCCCCACCATTTACTGCAGTGTTAGAATCAAAGGTTGATTCATTTACATCAGCATTAGATGCAACAAAAGCTCCACCACCAACGTATTCTGCAATATTATTGATAAAGTTATCATTTTCTGAATTTAACACATCCGCATAAACTCCACCACCATAATAAATTACACTATTGTTGATGAAGTTATTATTCTTAGAATTTAATTCTGAAGAATGTATTCCTCCACCATATTCTGCACTGTTGTTGGTGAAATTAGAATTATTAACAGTGCTTTCACCAGTAGCATATACTGCCCCACCAATATCAGTTGCATGATTGTTGGTGAAATCGGAATTGTCAATTTTAGCATCAGCACCATATACTGCTCCACCATTTTCGTTAGCAGAGTTATTGGTGAAAGTTGAATTGTTAACAGTGATATTTTTATTAGAAAATGCTGCTCCACCATGTCTGTTAGAAGTATTGTTTGTGAAATTAGAGTTAGTAATATTAACTTCTGATTGTGCACGTACTGCTCCACCTTCATCAGATGCCTTATTGTTTATGAAATTTGAATTTTCAATTACAATATTATCTCTAGCATATGCAGCTCCACCACTTCTTTTAGCAGAGTTATCAGTGAAGTTAGAATTATTTATAACACCTGCATCATATGATCCAACTGCTCCACCATCACCGTTAGTAGCAGAATTATTAACAAATACTGAATTATTAATTGAATATTCCGTATTGGTGTATATTGCTCCACCACCATTTTTTGAAGTATTATTAACAAAAACTGAATTATTTACAGTAGCGTTTGGAGCATATATTACTCCACCTTGGCCATTTTTAGAAGTGCTGTTAGTAAAAGTAGAATCAGATATGGTTAAATTACCATAAGCTCTTATAGTTCCACCTGAACCATCTGCACTATTATTGGTGAAATTAGAATTACTAATATTAGCATTTTCTGAAGAATAAAATGCTCCACCAGAAGAATTTGCATTATTATTATTAAATGTACTGTTAATTATAGTTAAATTTCCATTTCTAACATATAATGCTCCACCGTAGGAAGTTGCACTGTTATTATTAAATGTACTGTTAATTATAATCAGATTTCCAGAGTTAAATGATATTGCTCCTCCACTTCTGGTGGTTTTTCCATTTATAAATGTTAAACCATTTATAGTTATATTCTTGTTATAACTAATGGAAAAGATATAACCTGCTCCATTTGCATCTATTATTGCATTTCCTTTATTTAAAGCTTGTAAAACTAAATTTTTACCTAAAGTTATATTTACAAGATTATAAGTTCCATCAAGGAAACAAATTGTATCATCTGCTGTAGCAGCGGTGTATCCAGTAGTCCAGTTTGTTGGATCATCACTAGAAGAACCAGTACCTGTACCGTTAGAGCTAATATAAATTATATTACCTCCTCTTGATGGACCTTCTCTTAACGGGTTTGAATTTGATTTACTTTTAATACTATTTTCATTAGTGTTTGTTGAATTGTCTACAATATTTTTGGAAGTGATTGTTTCATCAGAATTACTACAGAGGGTATTTTCCTTAATATCTGTGGATTTTTCACCTATATTAGTATCTTTATTGTATTCATCAACACTAACACTGTTATCTGTATTACTAGTAGTATCCATAGAATTTAAATCTTTCTCTCCCATTATCACATTATCATCTGTGTCTAATGCAGATACTGAAGAAATAGTTAAAAATAATGAAAATATTAATAGTAATATAATTATCTTTTTCTTCATTTTTTTAAAACTCCTTATTTTTTTTAGATAGGAATCTAATATATATTTAATATTTAAATAAATCACTACAATTTAGTCTAAATTTCCTAGATTTAAAATAAATCTAGTTCATTTAAACTGGTTTATATTCAAATATATAATAAATATATTCCTCTAAACTTATATTGAATTTCATGATAAACTATATTTTTAGTAAAATATATTTAATCATTTAAATTCAAATGGAGAAGATTTCAAATTATAACATGTGTTAATTTAATATTAACCTATTATAATATTAGACTTAAACAAAAA
>NZ_FOTL01000005.1:0-81706 GCF_900114585.1 Methanobrevibacter olleyae
AATATTCAACTACAAATTAGAGATATTTAACCCAAAAAAGAACACAGAAAAGATTAAAAAACTATTAAAAAGACTAAAAAACGAATTTTTAGAAAAAATAAACAATTGGGAAAAATATAAACCAATAAGGGGTAAAATAGAAGACTTCTTCAAATTATGCAAAGATGGACTCAACATGAGAGACATACACAAATATACACATGATTCAGTAAAAAGAACCGTATATTTAAATGTATTTTTAGCAGGGCTCATCACATTACAAGGCTACACTACAAAAACAGCCCTACAAAAGCTTGCAGAAATGTAAAAAATCTAGGACCCTAAAATATTTATATCTTCTCATTCACCAACATTAACTGCAAAAGCGAATTTAAACTCAATAAATATATTACAAAAATTTGATGACAATTGTGTTAATGCAAGTTTAAAAAATGTTATTAAAGAAAAAGAAAATATAGATTATCTTCATAAATTTTTAGATGTTACTAAGTCACAGTTATTATTTAGTAAACGGATTATATTTGTTGAAGGTATTTCAGAAGCCCTTTTAATGCCTGTTTTTGCAAAAAAATTAGGTTATAATCTAGATAAAAAAGGTATTGAAATTGTTATTGTTCAAGGATTAAGCTTTAGACATTTTGTTCCATTGTTTGAAAATAATGATCTATTTTTTAAAGGAGTGATAATTACAGATAATGATAAAAAATTTGTTGATGGTGAAGAATCAGAAACATTTGAAAAAATAGAAAGTTATGAAAAGGAAAATATTTTAGAAATCTATAATGCTGAAAAAACTTTTGAATATGAATTATTAATATGTAATGAAGATAATTCAATTATTCTTGAAACTTTTAAAAAAATTCACCCTATAATTTTTAAAGAAGTTTCTTCCTCAGATAAAAAGAAAATATTTGATATTATCAATGATAAAAGTATTAGGAAGGCCGATATTGCTTTAGAATTATCTAAAATATTAACAAATGATTCAGATTATGACATTCCTAATTATATTAAAGAAGCTTTAGATTTTATTTGCGGTGATTAAATGGATTGGACAGATAAACAAAAAGAATTTCTTGATTTAAATAAACAAGGAAAATTTGTTGTTAAAGCTTGTCCAGGTAGTGGAAAAACTACATGTGTTTGTGAAAGAATATTTAAGCTTCTTCAAGATTGGGATAAACATAATTCAGGGATAGCTGTTTTATCTTTTACTAATGTAGCAAAAAATGAAATTTTAAACAAAATAGAAAAAGAGGATAAATCCTTAAAATTAGGATATCCTCATTTTTTTGGGACTTTAGATAGTTTTTTAAATAAATTTATATTTTTACCATTTGGTCATTTAGTTATGGAGTGTTATCAACGTCCAGAATTAGTAGGAGCTCCATTTAATTATTGGTCTGGAAATAATGATTTTGATTATTTTTTTGATAAAATTACGTTTGATTCAAAAGGTAAAGTTGTGGATAAGAAAAAAACAAAATATTTTCCTAAAGAAAATTGGAAATGGAATCAAATTGTTCATATGAAACATGAATTAAAGAGAGAAGGACTTGCTACTCAAAAAGATGCTAATTATCATGCTATGGAAGTTCTGAAACAATACCCTAAGATTGCTAAAGCATTAACATTAAGATTTCCAACTGTAATAATTGATGAAGTACAAGATACAAGTGAAATTCAAATGAAAATTATGGATATATTAATTCAAAATGGGTTAAAAGATATTATATTAGTTGGAGATCCAGAACAAGGAATATATGAATGGAATACAGCTAACCCTAAATTAATGGAGGATAAATATAATCAATGGGAAGATTCTATAAAATTTGATATCAATTTTAGAAGTTCCCAAAAAATATGTAATTTTTTCTCAAATTTATCAGATTTAAATAATATTAAATCTAATGTTTCATTTAATGAAAATTTCTCTCCAAAAATTATTCCTCATAATTATAACTTTGAAGAAATTATAATCAATTTTATTAATGATTGTACAGATAAAGGAATAAATATTTCTAAAGATTCTGTTGCAGTTTTATTTAGAAGTAAAGATGAACCAAAAAAATTTAAAATAAAAGGTAATAGTTTCTCTATAAACGATATTTTTCGAAAAGATAGTTTTTTTAAGATATCCTATACGAGAAATATAATTTTAGCTAATTATTATTTATATAATGGTAATTATCTAAAAAGTTTTAAAGAATTTGAGAAAGCTTATATTAAATTAAAATATGGTGAAATAAGATTGATTAAAGAAAAAATTTTTCAAGAATCATTTAATAAAGGATTTTCTCACTATAGAAAGGAGATAAATAATTTTTCTAAAAGATTCCCCAAAATAAACGAAAATCAAAAGATAGATGAATGGATTTTGAATATTAATAATAATTTAAATGAAAATGAAAATGAACTTAATAGAATTACATTAAAAGAAAATAATAAATTCTTAAATAATTTAACATTTGATAATTTATTTGATGAAGATTATAATGATAAAAATGAATTAGATTATTATGTAGGTACTATTCATAGTGTTAAAGGAGAATCCTTTGATGCTGTTTTGTTAATTTTAAAACATGGTGGATTTCAAGATAAACATTATAAAACTCATTTTCAAGAGGATTCTAATTTAATGAGTAGTGAAGAATTAAGAATTGTTTATGTGGGTATGTCTAGGGCAAGAAAACTTTTACATGTTGCAGTTCCTTATGATTCGAAAGATTGCTGGGATAAAAAATTTTTAAAAAAATCATATCAATCTAAATTATTTTGATTTAAATAATTTAATTTCCTCAGAAAAATTAAAATATCCTGAAGATAAATATACTGATGAATTTATTGAAGAAATAAAATATTTAGGCTCAGTAGGATTTATAGAAGTGAAAAATTTTATGGGTAGTCCATTTCCTCATATAAGGCTAATATTTGATGGTAGTTTATATTATATAGAATTTATAGAAAATTATGATGAACTTTATGATATTATTATTGATTATATAAAAAATAATGAAAATTCAATGATAAATGCTTTGGATATTTCTAAAGAATTTAATATTCCATTTGTTTTCGTTGGAACCATATTTAAAGATTTAGAAAGAGATAATTTTATAAAAATTCAGAAAACACTAGGTGGTTTATACATTAGTAAAATTACTGAACGAGGTATTGATTTTTTCAATAATCATTAAAATTTAGGAATAATCCAAATATTAATTTTTACCATATTTTTTTTAAATCCTATGGAATATTTTTTAGTTAAATTTATATAACAAATTATTCCAATATAATATTAACCAAACACTGAGGTATAAAAAATGGCTGAAACAGTAGGTGAGAGATTAAAAAAATTAAGAAACGCAAACAATTTCACTCAAAACCAAATAGCAGAATATCTTGGATTTAAACAAGGTCAAATAGCTAAATTAGAAAACAATGAAAGAAAGTTAAAAGGCAGTTCTGTAATAAGACTATCAAATCTTTATAGATGCTCTCCAGAATATATTACATTAGGTATTGGAGAATATTCCAAAACTAATTTGGCATTTAGATCTGATAAGAAAAATCTATCATTGGAAGATATTTCAGATATGAATAGGATAATTAATAATTTAGAATTCTTATCAAGAATTACAAATAAATAAAAAATTGCTTCTTTTAAAAGATTAAATATTAATTAAAAGCAGGAGTAAATATGAATAAGGATTACTTAGAAATGAACGAACTGGCTTGTGGATTTAGAAGAGGATGGAAAATTGATATGAATGAATCAATCGACATATTCTCACTTGCTATAAATAAAATAAAAAACTTAACTATAGTTTTTAAGAAAATGGACAATGGTATAAGTGGAGCTTGTCTAAAATTAGATAAAGAAAATATAATGTTTGTAAATTCAATCCATAGGAAAGGAAGACAGGCTTTTACAATAGCTCATGAACTGTATCATTTAAAATATGATGATAATGATTTTAATATATGTGGAGTAGATAGTGATGATGAGATAGAAAAAAGAGCAGATCTTTTTGCATCATGTTTATTAATGCCACATGGAGCAATAGAAACTTATAAACTAAATAATAATATTAAAAAATGGAATCTTGATTTAATTATAGATGCTGAACAATATTTCCAAATATCACACCAATCACTACTTTGGAGACTTAGACATTTTTTAAATGAAATTAGTTATGATGAATACATCTCATATAAAGAAGATATAAGCTATAATGCATCTATTAGAGGTTATGATTTAAGTTTATACACACCATATTTAAATAAAGAATATTTTACCATAGGAAACTATATTAAATTAGTGGAATTAGCATATGAAAAAGATTTAATATCTAGAGGTAAAAAAGAAGAGTTATTCTTAGATGCTTTTCGTGAGGATATTGTTTATAAGTTTAGTGAAGATGAATCATTTTAAGTAGGGGATAAAATGAAGCCTGCTTTTTATGATACTGATTGTTTAAGTTGTTTTATTGTAATAAATGATACATCAATATTAGAAGAATTATTTGATTGCATTTATCTTCCTTATGAAGTTTATGATGAATTTAATAGGCCGAACACACAAAATCTTAAAAATAGGGTGGACAAACTAATTGAAAAAGCTTTTGTTAAGATATTAGATTTTGATACAGACAGTGAGGAATATTTTCACTTTATGGAATTATCTTCTGAATATTTTATAGATAAGCCTATAGGAAAAGGGGAAGCAGCAGTTATTGCATATGCTAAAAAGCATAATGGGATTGTAGCAAGTAACAATACAAGAGATGTAATGCCTTATGTAGAAAAATATAATTTAGAGAGAATTACTACAGGAGATATTTTAGTGATGGCTTTTGAAAATGGGATCATTACAGAAAAAGAAGGAAATGAGATTTGGTCTAGTATGTTAAAATGGAACAGGTGGCTATCAGAAAAAGATTTTACTAGTTATTTACATAAGAATAAATAATTATATTAATTTAATAAAAAAGGTAAGATAATATGCAAGTGGCAATAGCTAAAAACTTAGAAAATGGAGAAATACTAGAACTAGACGATTTAACCTTTCAATTTGTCTTATGGCTTAATGAAAATAAATACACAGAATTAGATTTAATTTATGCTAAATCTACTCTTAAGACAACTGTTAAAGACTTTAAGGAACTTACAAATAAAATGACTTTTGAAGGAGAGGAAAATTTACTCATTCCACAGATAAACTATTTTCTAGAACTAAATACTTGGGTCTGCTTTGGAAAAGAGGAAACTGAGGAAGTAAATATAAGTTTTGAAATATCTGAAGTAGTTTATGATAAAGAAACTAGAAAGGAATTATATAAACCTATAGAACTAATCTATTTTAAACCGTTTTTAGAATCATTTAAATCATTGTGATATTATCTCTAGTAAAAAATATGATGATAGGAACTAGCAAAAGGAAAACAGAAGAAGAACCAGATATTATTCATTTGAAAATATGATGATAGGAACTAGCAAAAGGAAAACAGAAGAAGAACCAGATATTATTCATTTGATGAGAGCTATGGATATGGTAATCTAGATTATAAAGAAGACCATGAATAATTTTTATAAATTATTCCTTTATTTATTGATATATGTATATATAGTTAAGAATAAAATTTTATATTTTTTAATAAAGCTCCATAATTAAATTAATTAGCTGATTAATTAAATTAAAGATTTATAACTAACCATCAGAATTATTAGTCATTATTTTTATTAAAGCTCACTCAAAAAGAATGCATTTCTCCATTGTCTAAAATCATTGATTTATTGAATTTAAAACAGTTTAAAATAATAAAAATAGCTTATTTTTCTTTTAGTAAATATGAATAATAGTTAATTTACCATTTTATTTCAAATAAATAAATTAATAAATTTAGAGGATGATACTTTTTTTTATCGAGATAAAATATATAATTAGTCATTTTATATCTCTATTTTTTTATTATTAGATCGAACAGGTTCTAATTTAAATTAACTAAATATTCATATTTACTTTAAATTTTAATGTGATTTTTTTTTTTAACTGCTTTTAAGTGATTTTTAAATGCATCAGATAATATTTTTAAATTAAATAAGTGAAATAGTAGTTTTTTTATTAAAGTAAAGAAGTAGAAGCATATTATACTTCTACTTCAATTTCTTTTTTCTCTTTTGTAGAGGAGATATCTACTGTCTTTTCAGTTTTATTGTTCTGTTTTTCAGATATTTTAATAACTAAACAGTCCTCTTCAAATGCACCAGGGTCTTTTTCGATACATTCTTTAACTTTAGATGTTATGGAATCACTGTTCTCATCATCAATCAAGTCAATTAACTCTAATTGTCTTTGGAATCTTTCAATACCCTCTTCAGGAATATTTTCTATGAAAGGTATTGCTCCTGTTGCACCAATGATCTTTCTCTTTTCAGGATCACAACCATTTTCATGTAATGCTTGCATACTTTGGCCAGTAATATGGCCTTGTACTTCTGCACCACATAAAATCAAAAATCTAATATTTGGATTAGAAATTAGATTTGCAATAACTTTTTCTAAACCTAGATTTTCAGTTTTACAAGGACCTGCTATAGCAGCACCAGCAGCTGATGGAATTTCTTCAATATGTGAAGCTAAAGTAGCTACGGCAACTGGACTTTCTGGATTTCCTACAATATAATCTCCAGTAACAGGTGGCCAATTTTCAGATGTAGGTTTCTTTTCTACCATATTATCACTCCTTTATCAATAAATATTATAAAAATTATTTTTATCCCAATTTTCATGGGTTGATATATGAATTCTGATATATAAAGGTTTTTATTGAATAGCTTAATAAGTTTTTCATATTTTTAATAAAAATATTAAATAATTTATAAAATAATCTATATTTTTTAAATAGATATAAAATCCAATTTTTTTTATTTTTTTTAAATTTTTTTTACTAAACACTGTATAATTTAATTAAAAATAATTATTCAGTTTAATTTTTTCCTTTAATTTTTTTTAAATGATTTAAAATGAAGCAAATATAGAAAAACTTTTATCTAATTTTAAAGAATCTTATAAATAAATTAATTTCATTTTTAATTTTGAAAGGATTTTATAAATAAAATTAATTGGTCTTTTTAAAAATCCTATTTCCTCTATCAGTTTTAATTTTTTTTAAAGTTTTATAAATTGTTAAATAAAACTTAATAATTTTAATAGATTGTTCATCATTTTATCCTTATTTTCTCTTTTAAAAAAATTTAAAAAAAATAATTTTTCATTAATCATTAAAATTTTAGATAATTTTTGATTTTTTATTATCTTTTAGAATTTTTTATTATTTTGTTTAATAAAAAAATTTATTAATTAAAGTTTATATACTATTACATACAAATATACTATTAACATTCTTTCCAAATATTATTAATTAAATTTAATAAAGTTCATAACTATATCATTAGTTAAAAATTGGGTTTAATGAGAGATTTTTCAATCCTTTATAAAAGAATTTCTCTATTTTTTCTTAAAAATATAAAATTCTAAGATAATTTTAAGAAATCCCAATTTCTGTAATATAATTTAATCTTAAGTTTAGTGAATTTAGGAAAAAATTTTATTTAAATCAAAAAATTATTAGCCTCAATCATTATTAGAAACACTCCCAAATTTCATTAGATTTAATTTTAAATTATTATTACAGTTGAATTTAAATAAAAGTATATTTTGCCTTTTTAAAAAATCATTTTAAATGCCATTGGGAAAGTAACTTAATGTTATTAATGGGATTTCATCTTATACCTGCTATATATAAATGTTAGAATAAGTATATAAATTCATTTATGGAAAAATAATTTATTTTAGCAGTATAGTATATTTCAGTTAAAATGGGATAATTATAATTTTATTATAATTTGGGATGATGGTATTATGATTTTTAAAAAATCTTATGATTAAATAAGATTAGATCTTTTTAAAAATCTGTATTTATTTTTTCAAATATTAACTATTTTTTTAAAATCTGTCTTTAGTTTTTTTTAAAGATAAATCTTTTTTTATAGAATTAGTATTTATTTAATATTTTTAATTATGAAAAATTAGTTATAAATTAGCTTAAGATAATAAAAATAGATTGTTTTTTTCTTTTAGTAAATATGAATAATAGCTAATTTATTTTTTTACTATTTTATTTTAAAAGAACTTATAATTATTTATTTTTTTACTATTTTATTTTAAAAGAAGTTATAATTATTTATTTTTTTTTAAAAAAAAATTAATTTATGTGTATATTACACATAAATTATTTAAATTATTTTTTATATTTTCTTGGAACTAATATCAATGCAAATAAGCTTATTAATAAAATTACTAAAGGATTTCCAGCTTTTGGTATAGTATGTACTTCTATATCCTTAGGAGGATCTGCTTTTTTAGGAATTTTATCTGTTTTATTTGTATCATTCTTATTAGTTTCATTTTTAGTTTCATTTTTAACTACTTTAGTAGTGTTTGTGCTATTTACTGTTTCGTTAGTAATGTTATGTCCAGCTATAGCTGTGTTTATTTTTACTCCTTCAGTAATAGCCTTAAAAAGAATTTTTAGACTTATGGATTGACCTGGAGTTAATGTACCTTTATAAGTCCAAGTATCTTTTCCATCAAAGTCCCATTCATTGTTTTTATCTATATATGATAAATAAACTAATCCATTGGAATATTCATTATCTTTAATATAGACACCTGTTAAATTACAATCACCGGTATTTCTTAAAATGATTGTAAAACTAACAGTTTCTCCTATTTTAACTATTTTATTATTGGAAATCTTTTCAATTGCCATTTCTGGTTTGAAAACAATAGTTTTATTACTACTATTAGATATGTTAATGTTATTGTATCCTGAACTAACATTATTTACTAAAATTCCATTTTTTGTAGTATTAAATATTAAAATTAAACTTCTAGATTCCCCAGGATTTAGTTGTTCATTTAATATATACTTATTGTTTTCCTTTGTCCAATTTCCTCTTTCTATTTTCCAAGCAATAAAATCTAATCCATCACTATAATCTTCATCTATAATGAAAGGATTGTTGATAATATCTTGACCATTGTTAGTTAGGGTAATTCGGAATTCAACGAGATTACCAATTAATACTTCAGGATTTAATGTTTCTTTTTCTACAGTTTCGTTAATTTCCTCATAAGTGAGATTAAATATCACTGAATTTTGAGTACTATTTGGGGTCATGAAATATCTGAAATTAAATGTTACAACTGTTCCATTTTTTAGAATTTTACTTGCATTATAAGTTGGAATTCTAAAACCAGAATTGTATAAATCAATTACATGCTGAATTGGAGGATATTTTGTTCCATAATTAGTATAATTTCCATCTGTAAATGCCCAAATGAATTGAAACATAGCATAAGGTTCAAAAACACTTTGATTAAAGTAATATTCATATATCAATATTTTAACATATTCAAAAACATTTTCTCCAGTTCTAGAATTTCTTACAGCAGTCATATCATCTATAAGATATCCATATGTTGGAGTAAGTGCACCAGATTCTGAACAGAATCCTGGTTCACCTGTAGATAAGTTAATTTCACCAGCATATTTTGCTTTAGCTAATTCAGATATATTTAATAATACATATTCGTTTATTTGATTACCTAAGTTACTATTAGATATTGCAAATACATTTGTACCATTGTTAGCCTTATTATTGTAAAAATTATTATTGTAAGAATCTATATTTTCAGCTAATATTGCTCCACCATAAGCCTTAGCAGAGTTATTAGTGAAATTAGAGTTCATTACAACAATATTATTACTTAAAACAGCACCTGCATAGGATAAAGCTGAATTATTGGTAAAAATGGAATTATTAATAGAATTATTTGATCTTTCAGCGTTAACAGCTCCACCACCATAATTTGCAGAATTACTAATAAATTTTGAATTATTAATATCTGATTTATTATGGGAGGAAATAGCTCCACCAAATTTTGCATTGTTGTTTATAAAGATACAATTATTAACAATTGTATTTGAAGCTCCTAAAGCACCGCCTCTTTTTCCTCCTGTATTATTAGTGAATATTGAATTTTCCGCATCAAGGTTGCCATTTGCACATATAGCTCCTCCATTATCTAATGCATAATTAAGTTCAAAAGTACTATTTTTTACAGTTACATTAGGTGCATTAATAGCCCCACCATTACTTATATAATCATCATATGCACTATTATTTCTAAATAGTGAGTGGTAAATATAAACATTTTTGAGGCCATATATAGCTCCACCGTTTTTAGCTTCAGAATTTTCAAATGTAGAATTATATATATAAACATTTTTTCTTGCGTATATTGATCCACCCTGCAAATTAGCCATGTTAGATGGATATATTTTATTTTGGTTAAAATAGGAGTTATTCACTACAATATCTTCATAGGTGCATATTGCACCACCACTACTATTGGCAATATTATTAATAAATGATGTGTTATTTAAAGAAACTGTACCATTTGATAAAATTGAGGAACCTTCCTTACTGTTTCCATTATAAAAACTTAGATTATTAATAGTTAATGAAACATTTGAAATCACATTTAATATGCGTCCACTATCTTGGGCATCAAGAATATGATTATTTCCATTAATTATTAAACTTTTATTAATTATTATCCCATTAGTTAAATTTGAATCGGTATCTGGATTAAAATAATAATCTTTGTTGATGTTTATTATTCCATCAGAATTTGAATTAATCAAATCTTCTAAATCTTTGAAAGAACCATTATCAGAAGAATTTCTACTTCCTTCTTTAAGATTCTTTTCGCTTTTGGAATTATAACCTAAATCTTCTTTATTAGTTTGCTGAATCTGATTGTCAGCTTCAACTTGTGAATCTGAGATTATTATATTTTCACTATTAGTGATCTTATTGTCAATTTCATCAAAATTAGTAAGATTTTCACTAATTTCTAATGCCGATACGGAAGAAATAGTTAAAAATAATGAAAAGATTAATAAGATAACGGCTATCTTTTTTTTCATTTTTTAAACTCCTTAAATTTGGACTTAATAAATATTCAATGATTTATAATAGCTCTATTTAGCCATTATTATGTATAATAATTTCATAATAAAAATTTTAAAATAATAACTTTATAATAATAAAATTATAATAATAATTTTAAAATAATAATTTTATAATAAAAATTTTATATATAAATTTGATTAAACATATAAATCAACTAATAAATTAAATCCATTTTTTTTAAATCTATAGATTTTAATCAATAGATTTATCTTATTTTTAAGACTTTATTGAAATCCTATTTTTTGTATTTATTTAAAAAGATAAAATTATTTTAAATTATAAAATAATAGTTTTTACTTTAAAATTTTAAAGGATTTCAACAGAACATTTTAAAATGGAAATCTATAGATTTTAATCAATAGACTTATCTTATTTTTAAAATGAGATATCTTATTTAATCTATTAAATAAGCATAATTTTTTTAATTAGGAAGGTTTTTAAATTAAAAAATAAATCATAGTTAATTAATAGACTTTTAATACAAATTAGAAAAACCATAACTTAATTTTTTTATTTTAAAGATTATCTATCTTTTTAGTTTAGATTTCTAAAATTAGATATTTTTTAAAATTAATTTATAGTTTTTTATGGTAAATAAAAATATTTACTATAATAGTTCTCTTTTTTTTCATTTATAAATATAATTGTTTTATGGTACTATAACTTTTTATCATATAGTTTATTTTTTTTAAAGATTTTTTTAATTTTATATTAAATCAAGTTTAATTTTATTTTTTTTAAGGTTTTTTTAATTTTATATTAAATGAGATTTAATTTTATTTTTTTTTAAGATTTTTTTAATTTTATATTAAATCAAGTTTAATTTTATTATGCTTTAATTTAAAAAAATAACATTGTTATTTTACTGAATAATTTTTAATGTTTCTTTATATAAAATAGATTATCTACTTAATGAGTAACTATTTATATTTAAATAATAACAAATATAATAATAAAAGATTGAATGAAATAATTTTTATAAAAATTAAGTATATGAATTGTTTTATAAATTATTTTTAGCTATGGTTTTTTTAAAATTTTTATTTAATCCTTTAATAGAAAATCATTATTTAATTCACTAAATAGTTTATAAAAAACGATAGAAATTCAATATATGATTTGGATTGAAAATGTTAACTATAATTATTGAAGATATGGATGGAAATATCATTGGCAAACAATCTTACCTTAAAGATTATCCCACTAATAAATCTACAACTAAAAGGGAAAAAATAGAATTTGATGATTATTTTTTAAATGAATTAGATATGGCCTTAGGTGTTTTAATACATGATAAATCTGAAGATGATTTTTTAATCTGCTTTTTAAACGAAAATCTTTTAAATTATTCTAATTTGGATTTAGAAGATGTTGGAGGAGCATATCTATTTAAATATATGAGTTTTCTTAAAGAACTGAATATTAAAGATCTTCTATTTGCATCCTATGATAATAATGAAACACTAGAACTTAAGGTCTTACAGTATGTAGAAGATGTTCTGGTAGTGTCTAAAACTTATAAATTTTTCAGATTCAAAGATAAGCTTTATTTTAAAATAAATAAATCTGATGATTTGGATATTTTAAATAGATCCAATAGAGAAACAATAGAAAACTCTGAACTTAGTGTAGGGATTATTCAAGCTAATAAATGGGTTTATGGAAATAAAACATTTTGTAAGATTAATAATGTTAATATGGATACTATTTCTCAACTAGACTTATTTAGCAAAGACATAATAAGTAGGGAGCTAATTACTAGAGATGAGTTAAGATACATTCTAGATGATATACTAAACCGCAAACAATTTTTCTTTAGGGATGATATTAAGATAAATTATAATGGTGAGATTAGATATATAACTGAATTTATATATCCCATATCCTTTAACAATCAGCATGCTATAGAACTTATATTTTTAGATTTAACTGAGGAAAAAAACTTAAAAGAAAACTTCAATGCTTTAAACCAGAAACTTGAAAGTATCCTAAAATTAGCAAAACTATCTATATGTCAAATTAAAAGGGGAAAAATTTATTGCTCTAGTGAATTTTTTTCAATTTTTGATATATCCCCTAATAGCTTGGATATATCTGAAAGGGTAGATAGGATAGAGGATTTTTTTAATATAATTGAAGGATTTATTATAAAAGCAGATTATATGGAATTGCTTAAAGAAATCAATAGGCAAAAAAAGAAGTCAAATAAGCTTGATCTTTCATTTAGGATAAGGACAAAAAAATTGAATATGAAAACCTTAAACTGTAGTTTTACTATTTATGAAGATAATCCATTAAGAATGGTAGCTTATATTCAAGATATAACTAATGAAGACTCTTTAGAAAAAGAGCTAAATCATCAATTAGATGAATACGGGAAGTTATATAAAAAATCAGAAGAATCTAAAATGGAATTAGAAGGTCAGTTAGAGATAAGAGATTTTATTTTAGAAGATTTCCATGAAAAAGTCAATAGAAACTTAAATTTATTTATAGATTTACTAGATTCTTATCTAGAAAATAATCCTAAAAGATTAGAAAATTACTTTAAAATATTTCAAAAAAGAATTGAAATATTAAAGGACATTAATGAAATCTCTAGAAATCTAGATTATTGGAAAGAGTTAGAATTTAGAGAATTTATTGATAATGCTATTAATTGTCACTTTAAGGACCTATTTAAATCAACAGTAATCAATTTAAACATGAGTTCTGATATCTACTTTAGAAGGGATGAAATAGATTTAATATATTTAATTTTGTCTGAATTTTTTATCAACATTCTTAATATAGAAGAGGCATCTATTGATACTTTGGAAATAAATGCAGATGAAGATAAAGAATTTATTGTTTTAGAATTGAATGCTTTTATCTTAAATAAAATTGATTTATATGATTTGGATTTTATTGGATTCATTAAAAAATTTGAAAAAAGGAGTTTATATGATATAGTGATTTCTGGTTTTAATAAGGATAAGAAAAGGAGTTTCTATGATATGGGGATTTCTGGTTTTAATGAAGGTAAGAAAAGGAGTTTCTATGATATAGTGATTTCTGGTTTTAATGAAGGAATTAATATGAAGATTATATTTAAAAACGATATTTAGTGGGATTAACATGAAAATTGTTTTAGAAGATATGGATAGGAAGCATATTAAAACTATAAATAATATAGAAAGGGAAAATTTCTTCAATTATTCTCCTAAGGTCATATCAATAGATTATAATGAAAACTTTAAACTATTTGATAAATTAGATTATGATACAATTATTCTCAGACCATGTGAAAAAAGTAAGGATTTCATTATAGAGTATATATCAGAGAATTACATTGATTATATTAATTCTAGCAATGATTTAGATATAGAAATAAGTTATGATAATATTGTTGGAAGATACCTCTCTAAAACATTTCCATTTATTGAAAATTATAATCTTTTAAAAATATTTAATGAAATAGTTGAAAATAAAGGAAGGTATGAGTTTAGAGAGATTAAATACATTGATAATATCTTAGTATCTAGTTATAGGCATAAAATCTTTATCTGTGATGACAAACTTTTTCATTTAGCTTACTTTGAAAATGATTTAGAACTTTTATATTTTACTGGAGAAGAATTCTTTGATAAATCTGAAAGACCTTACATATTAGTTGAAGGAAATGAAATTTTAAAAGTAAACAATAAATTTTTAGAGTACTTTAATTGTGATAAGGAAGAGATTTTAGCTTATTATGATATTAAGAAACTTAAATTTGATGGATTAAGCCTTGATGATTTTAATGTATTGTTAAATAATTTATTAAATAGAAAATCCTTTTTTGAAATATTTGAATTTTCATATACTGATTCTAAAAATAAAGAGCGATGGTTAAAGGGATTTGCATCTCCTTCAAGTTTTAACTTTAGACCAGCAGTGAAAATATTCTTTCAAGAAATTACAGAAGAGAAAAGATATGAATCAGAATCATTATCTCTAAGAGATACTTTAAGGCTAGTTCAAAATGAAAATGCTATTGCCGGATTTTTTAAAAACACTTATAAAGATAATCGAAAACTATTAGATACTGATATTCATAATTCTGATGATTATCATGAAGAGAATATTCTAAATAGCAGTATTGATAATTCTCGAAAGAGAGCTGTTTTTAGTGAATTAGATAATGATTCTGATTTAGGCCTAAAAAGTAATGATTCTGATTTAGGCCTAAAATATAATGATTCTAATTTAACTGTAATTTCAAAAAAAGACCTTAGTTTAGAAAATATTTATGATAAAAATTTTCATTGGAGAAGTGTCTATGATAGAAATTCCAATTTATATGATAGCTCAGCTAAAAACTCACAAAACCCTTTAAATTTTTCAGATAGAGAAATCTATGAAGAAGATTTAAATTCAGATAATATTTTAGATATTTTAGATAAGAAAACAATATTTTCAAAGGGATTATATAACATTCTTGATTTAGATTCTGATTATTATAATTTAGAAGAAATTAAATTTTCTGATTTTATTTCAAATCAAGACAAGGAAAGTTTCAAATTAGAGCTTAATGATTTTTCTAAGAATTATAATACTATAAATACAAATTTTAGGATAAAAACTAAAAATAATGTGGAGAAATATATAAATTTCATCATTAAAGGAAAGTTTGATGAAAATGGCAATAATATAGATTACATTGGATTTTTAAAGGATGATAGTGAGAGAATTTATAAAGAAAATAAGTTAAAGGATAGTTTTTATAAAATGGAAAAATCATTATCTGAAATTCAAAATACCATTATTGAATTAGAAAATGCTAAAGAATCTAGGGAAATATTATTAAATGATTTTCATAATTTAATCAATGATCTATTAAATCTTCTTTCTGGGATTATGAAAAATAGCTTAGATTCTAATTTAAATAAAGTAGAAATCCTTCAAGATCTTGAAAGAAGAGTTAATGTATTGGTTTTAGCTTATCAATATATTGATAAAAATTTTGATTTACTTAATATGAATATTAAAACCTATATTGAAGAGTTGATGGCTTATTTATTTAAATATCTCAATTTAAACTTCAAATATAGTTTAGATTTAGAAGATGTTTATATGGATATTGGAACCTTATCTTTTTTAGGAATTATAATATATGAATTTGTTTATAATATTTTTACTTATGATTTAAAGGAAGAATCATTTTCTATTAATATAAAGTTAAATGTTCTGAAGAGAAATAATAATAATAATAATAATAATAATAATAATAATAATAATAATAATAATAATAATAATAATAATAATAATCAGCGATATGCTATATTAGAGATAAAAAGTAATTATAGTAATTTCCATTTAAATAATAAAGAAAATATAAATGATAAATATCATTCCACTATCAATTTAATAGAACATATTATAGATTCTCTAAATTTTGAACTTATTAAATCAGATGATAAAGAATCATTTAAACTTAAATTTCCCCTAATAAAGGATTATATTCTTAGTTTAAATAATAATTAATTCATAAGCATTTTAATTTTTATTTTTAGGCTTTGTTGAAATACTACTTTCTAATTAATTGATATTGATTATTTTTTTAAACTAAATATAATATCAACTGAAAAAGGATTTCAACAAAGCCATTATTCTTATACAATAAGTTTATATAAATCAATTTGTTTAATATAAGTATAATATAAATAAAGGTAAAAAGTGATATCATGGCAGATGAAAATAAATTAAAATTAGAAACTAAATGTTATGATGCAATGGAATATGGCTATTTATATGGTTTAAATCAAAGAATACCTGATGAAGACTGGGAGAAAGTGAAACCCTACATGAGAAAATGGAAGAGAATGGACTTTGTAGAGGGAAATATTAAAGTTACAGGTAGACCAGAAGGATACAGATGTTTAGAGGAAGATGTTCCTAAAGTTGAAGAGATTCTTGGAATTACTAATACTCTTTCTAAAAGAAGAGCAAATATAGAAGCTAAAATGTCAGATCCATTAAAAAAAGTACAATTTAAAGACCAATGTTATAATTGGCTTGTTATGTTATTTAAAAATGGAACACGACCTAAACAAGATTTAAGTAGATTGGCAATCCATTCAACAAAGATTTATGACCCAGCAGATGGATTTAAAAATGGAGCAGAAGAGGGGTATGGAGAACTCTTTATTTACACTCCGCATGGAATGTGGTATGTAATTAATAATTCTAGCTCAGGAGCTAATAAAGCTTTAAATAATCTTGAAACTAAATTTGGTGGTGCTATAGCCTATAGGTTAATGTATGAAGATACTGTTGATACATTAATTAGAATATACACTGAAGAAAATGAGTATACAGGACCAAAATTATTCTAAGTAATTAGTATATAGGAATAGAATTATTCTAAATAATTAGTATATGGGACTGGAATTATTTTAAGTAATGAATATATATGACTAGAATTATTCTAAATAATTATTAATCTTGTTTTTTATTTTTTAAAAAAAGAAAAAGAGGTTTTATCCTCTTTTATCTATTAATTGTTTAATTGTCTTTTTAATTTAATTGCTATTTTTATTTATTTAACAGCTTTCTTTAAAGCTTGATCGATATCTGCTATAATGTCTTCTACATTCTCAATACCTACGGACATTCTAATAAAGTCAGGACTAACTCCAGTAGACTCTTGCTCCTCTGGGGATAATGTAGAATGAGTGGTAGAAGCAGGATGTACAACTAAAGTTTTAGCATCACAAATATTAGCAAGGTGAGATAATAACTCTACACTTTCAATGAATTTTTTACCTTCTTCAATTCCACCTTTAATACCAAAACCAAGTACACAGCCATACTTTCCATTTAAATACTTTTTAGCAATTTCATGGTTAGGATTATCTTCAAGTCCAGGGTAATTTACCCAAGAAACAAGTTCATGATCATCAAGGAATTTAGCAACTTCAAGAGCATTTTCAGTATGTTGTTTAACTCTTAAAGACATTGTTTCAAGACCTTGAAGTAAGATAAATGCATTAAATGGGCTGATACAACTACCTAAGTCTCTCATGATTTGTACACGTGCTTTAGTAATGTAAGCTGCATCACCAAATCTATCAACATAAACAAGGCCATGATAGCTTTCATCAGGTTCTGTAAATTCTGGAAATTTCCCATTAGTCCAATCAAAGTTACCGGAATCTACAATAGTTCCTCCAAGGGAAGTACCATGTCCTCCAATGATTTTAGTTGCAGAATGTACAACAATGTCTGCTCCATGTTCAATAGGTTTTACCATGCCAATAGCTGAAGTATTATCAACAATCAAAGGAATTCCATGTCTATGAGCAATATCTGCTAATTTTTCAAAGTCAGGAACATCTAATTTAGGGTTTCCAATGGATTCACAATAAATAAGTTTTGTTTTATCAGTAATAGCATCTTCAAAAGATTCAGTGTCTTGAGAATCTACAAAATTAACAGTAATACCAAATCTCTTTAATGTAGTTTTAAATAAACTGTAAGTTCCTCCATAAAGATTATCTCCTGATACTATTTCATCTCCACACTGGGTAATGTTTAGTATAGCAAGAGTAATAGCTGCCATTCCACTAGATGTAGATAATGCACCTACTCCACCTTCAATAGCTGCTACTCTTTTTTCAAAAACATCATTGGTTGGATTATTTAATCTTGTATAAATATTTCCTGGTTCTTTAAGTGCAAATATATTAGCTGCATATTCTGCACTTTCAAATACATATGAACTAGTTTGATAGATAGGAACTGCTCTTGCACCAGTAGCTGGATCTGCTTCTTCTTGGCCAGCATGTACTTCTAAGGTTCTATCTCCATATTTTCTTTTCATAATTTTTTCTCCATTTCTTTAATATAATGTGATAATTTTAACTATTTTAATTCTAACTATATTTACTATATTGTTTTTTATTTATAACTATAATGATAAAATTTTTTATAACTGTAATGGTAAAATTTTTCGATTTTTGTATTTAATAATTTCTTTTATTTTAAGATTTTTGAATTTTCAATTTTAATTTTTCTATTTTTATAGAAAATACATAGACTATTATATTAAAAATTAATATTAAAACACATAGATTATTATATTAAATATTAACAAAGTATTATTAAAGATTAAATCTCCTAAAGATTAATGCCATATTAAATAAAGAAACTATTAATAATTTTAATAGATAAGTATAAATTATGGATTATAATTTCAAATTTCAATAAAATTGGTTTTTCTATAAAGTTTAAGAGTGAGTTTATAAAAAGTTTAAATCGTGGGTTTATAGCTGATTATAAAAAGTTTAAATAGTGATTTTGTGGCTGATTATAAAAAGTTTAAGAGTGAGTTTATGGCTAAAGATAATTTTTGTATATATTGTGGATTTAAATTATTTCCAGAAGATCATTTTTGTCCTAACTGTGGAGCTAAATTAGATGATGATAAAGAAAAACCAAATAAAAGTTCTAAATATGAATCAAGTAAATCATATGATTACCAATTTTATAAAAATCAAATAGACAAGTTAGAAGAAACTTATGAAACTAAAGAGAAAAAAGTTTTAGAGCTGCTAGAAAAGAAATTTCCTCAAGGTCAAATGTCTTATTATAGATTTAGAGAAGAAGTTGATATCTGTAGAGTAAATTTCTATAAAGAAGCTGAAACAGCTCTAAATATGATTAATTTATCTGATGAATATTCAGATAAAGTAATTAAAGAAATAAAAAACAAGATTAAAACATTAGAATCAATTGTTAGTAAAATCAATGAATTACAAAGTGAATTGATTATTCGTTTAAGTAATTCTGATGAGGATTCCGATAATGAAATTGATGATTTAATTAATGAAATGAATGAATTGATTGATTCTCTTAAAGATTATGAATAAATCTTTCAGTGAATTGAATAATTCTCTTAAAGATTATGAATAAAAATCGAAACCTTAATATATTATCAATTTCATAAAAGGGAATGAGACACAGTTTATTAATTTTTGTCTAAGATTAGGGTGATATAAATGGCTGAATTTTCACTTGATGTAAATGAAATTAAAGAAGATGTCGAAAAAAGTCTTAAAGAAGAAAAAGAAAGTTTACCAAATGAGGAAATTAAAAAACAGGCAGATGGCAATGCTACTGCTATTTTTGAATCAGACTTCAATGATATTGCTACTAGAGAAAACATCTTAAAACCTTTAGATGACTTTGGTATTAATCTTATTAATAGATCTGCAAATAAAAACAATCTTTTAAATGCAAGATTTAAAGATTTAGCTAAAGGTGGAGATGAAGCAAGTAATGTTGGAGCTAAATTAGAAGAATTAGATAGAGAAATCAGAAACTTAGATCCATCTGCAATTGAATTTAAAGAATCTGGTATTTTAGGAAAACTCTTAAGACCAATCAGAAATTACTTTGATAGATATGAAAAAGCTGATGAAGCTATCTCTAATATTCTTATATCTCTTGATGCAAGTAGCAGGGTTTTACAAAATGATAACACAACGCTTCTTGCTGAAGAGTCTTATTTAAGGGAATTAACTAAAAAACTCATCACTGATATTGAACTAGCTAAACAAATGGATGCTTCTATCGAAGAGCAAATCCGCCAAGCTGAAATCAATGGTGAAGATCAATTTAAAATTGACTTTGTACGTGAAGAAGTTTTATTCCCATTAAGACAAAGAATTATGGACATGCAACAAATGATTGTTGTAAATGAACAGGGAATTATCTCTTTAAATGTAGTAAGAAGAAATAATAAAGAGTTAATTAGGGGAGTAAATCGTGCTAAAAATGTAACTGTAACTGCACTTAGAAATGGTGTTATGGTTGCAAGTGCTTTATACAATCAAAAAATTGTAATTGATAAGATTAAAACACTTAATGATACTACAGAACAAGTTATTGAATCTACTTCAAAGATGTTAAGACAACAAGGTAGTGAGATTCAAAAACAAAGTATGGAAACTATGATTTCTCCTGAAGTCCTTAAAACTTCCTTTGCTGAGGCCTTAGCTGCCATTGAAGATTTAAGTAATTATAAAAATCAAGCACTTCCAAAAATGCAAGAGACAATTACTACATTCAGTCAAATGGCAGATGATGGACAAAAACTTATTGATAAAATTGAAGTAGGAAATGATACTTTTTAGGTATTTTCCTATAATTTTTATTTTTTTATCTTTTTTTTAGGTATTTTCCTATAATTTTTATTTTTTATCTTTTTATAATTCTATTCTTTTTTTAATCACTTTTTAAATTGACTTATTCATTATACTTTTTTTAAAAATTAGTTTAAAAATTAAAAATAAAAGATTAAATATCCTTAATATTAAAATAATAGAAATTGGTAATGTAAAAATAGTTAAAATAATAAAAAAGCTAAAGATAATAAATAAAAAATAAAAATAAATATTGTTTGTGTTAAAAAATAAAAATTTAAAAAGATAATTTAAAGAGCTTTAAATTAAATTTTATTGAATTTCTATTTAGTTTCCTCTGTTAATGTCTATGGTAGTTCTTAAAGTGTCATAAAGATTAAAGACCCAAACAATGATATATGCTAAGTAACAGCAGTAACCAGTATTATTTATTTCAGCATCTAAAGGCATACCAAAGTACACCCAAAGGCCAAAAAAGATTAAACCAAGTACTAAGTATGCTATAAATTTTTTAACTACACCATCGTATGCTAAACCTAAA
The DNA here is from genome assembly GCF_900114585.1 of Methanobrevibacter olleyae. Taxonomy (NCBI): domain Archaea; kingdom Methanobacteriati; phylum Methanobacteriota; class Methanobacteria; order Methanobacteriales; family Methanobacteriaceae; genus Methanobrevibacter; species Methanobrevibacter olleyae. The sequence goes on from NZ_FOTL01000005.1 coordinate 21,811, forward strand.
CCTGGAACGATTGCAGAAAGAATCATTGCTAGGTATATATTTTTCTTTGCCATATTTTACACCTATAAATTTAAAATAATAATATTTATATTTACAAAAATATTTTTGTATACCTAAATATTTATATTTTTTTATTTATATACCTTTTCCTTTTTAAAAGAATATATTAGCATATTTTATAAAAATATCTTAAAATTTAACTTATTAAGCTAAATAATTAATTATAAAAATAATTAAAATAATAATATTAATTATAATCAGATGAATTTAATATTTATAAATTTTAATTTCTAATAAATTGAATTAAATTATGAAGATTAATTTTTATTCATTACTTAAAAAATTAATTTCTAATAAATTGAATTAAATTATGAAGATTAATTTTTATTCATTATTTAAAAGAATTAATGATTGGTGTAGATATGTGTGGAATTGTAGGATTAGAAGGTAATTTTGATAATGAATTGCTATGGGATGTCTTAAAATCAATAAAACACAGGGGAGAAGACAGCTCTAATTTGTTTATTGATGAAGAAAATAGGATAGGATTAGGTCATAATTTATTATCTATCTTTAATCTAATTAATGAAAATGATGAAACATTTAACAATCTAGATGATGAAAGATTTAACAATTTAGATAAAAAAACATTTAACAATTTAGATGAAAGTATCCAACCAATTATATTAAATAATCTTGTTTTAGTCTTAAATGGGGAGATATATAATTTTAATAATCTTGAAGGCTTTTTAAAAGAAAATTATGATGAAAATAATGAAAATTTTTTAAAAGAAACGCATGAAAATAAATATATTAAATCAAAAAGTGATAGCCAATTATTAGCTAATTTGATTTATTATCATTACAATTTATATAGGGAAGTATATGATGGAGAAAATAATTCTTCTAGTGGTGAAATTTTATTAGAGGCTGTTAAATCTACTATTAAATTATTAGATGGAGATTATTCATTTGCAGTTTATGATAAAAAGTATAAGAATCTAGCAATTTCTAGAGATCCAATAGGAGTGAAACCATTGTTCTATGGAATAGATAAAGAAAAAGATTTAAAAGCTTTTGCATCAGAGAAAAAGGCTCTTTGGAAAGCTGGTATTGATGATGAAAACATCAAAGATTTAAATCCAGGATCTATACTATACAACTGGGAAACAGTTAATTTAGAGGATAATTTAATAAATAATATAATAAGTACTGATTTTGATGAAATAAAAAATAGTTTTAAAGAATATAAAGATTATTTAGATACAAAAAACTCATATGGAGTTTATAAAGAATTATTAAGGGATGGTTTATATGCTGCTGTTGAAAAACGTGTTGAAAATATTGTTAATCTTGGATTAATATTTTCTGGTGGTGTAGACAGTACTATTTTAGCAGTTTTACTTAAAGAAATAGCTGAAAATAGAAATAAAAAATCAGTTAAAAATGATAATACTAGTGATTATATTAAACCACTAAATCTTAAACTATACTCTGTAGGTTTAGAAAACTCACAAGATATTAAATTTAGCAGAGAAATAGCTAAAGAACTAGAACTTCCTTTAAAAACAATTATCATTGATGAATATATCATAAAAGAGTCTCTAAAACCTGTTCTAAATGCTATTGAAGATGATAATGTGATGAAATTAGGAGTTGGAATGACAATTTATCTAGCAACGAAATCTATGAAAGAAGATGGAATTAAGGTAGCTTTATCTGGTCAGGGAGCAGATGAACTATTTGGAGGATATAATCGTTATTTAAAACATTTTGATAAAGATTCATTATTTGATGCTTATTTTGACTTAGATAAAGAAATATATCATGACATTGCAAATATATATCATGTAAATCTTGAAAGGGATGATGCAGTATCTATGGCAAATGGAGTAGAACTTAGAGTACCATTTTTAGATAAAGATATAATCAATCTAGCATTAGACATTCCTGGAAAATATAAAATAAAAAAGGATAAAGATCTTTTAAGAAAAGATATTTTAAGAGATTTAGCTAAATCTATTGGAGTACCTTATTATATAGCAGATAGACCTAAAAAGGCAGCTCAATATGGTACTGGCATTAATAAAATACTTAAAAAGAAAGTTTTAAAATCATTTGATATGGAAGAATATATTGAATCATTAAAGAAACAATAGATATTAAATATAATTTTTATATATTTATTGCGACAGTTGATATTAAATATAGTTTTTATATATTTATTGCGACAATAGGTATTAAATATAATTTTCATATACTTATTCTAATAAATTTCTTAGTTTTTTAAATAATATCTCTTAATTTATAAAAGTATATTAATATTAATAAACAAATATTATTTTAATATGAACTTAATTTATGTTCTAAATTATTATAAAATAAGCATTTATAATTAAAATAATCTATTTAAAATAAAATTTTAAGGAGAATTATTATGGCAATTGAAAAAGATGCAGAAAAAATCTTAGAAGAATTTTCAAAAACCCTAGATAAAGTTCCAGAATTAGAAGGAACTTACTATATTACTGATAATCTTAACTTAAATCGTGAAGATGAATCTGAAGAGCATGACTCTTCAAAAATCGTAAGAAATGCTAGAACTGATAAAGAAGGTAATATAATTGTGAAAAAAGCAGAATGGACTGGTTAAATGCCAAAATGGTTCATTTGATTAAGAAACAATTATATTATGCTTTTTTTAATTATTGTAAATAACTAAAATGGGGAAATATTATGAGAATGAATTTAATTCTTGAAATATTAGATGTTCCTGGACAATTAGTTGCTGTTTTAAATCCTATAGGTGAGCTTGGAGCTAATCTAGTAACAATTGTTCATAAAAGGGAAATTAAAGCTGAAGAAGGTAAAGTTGCTGTTCAAATAGCTATTGAAGGAGAAAGAGAAAACCTAAAAGCAGTTATTGATAAATTTAAAGAAATGGGCGTATCTCTTGTTGAAGTAGATGATACTGTAAAAAAAGAAAAATTAAGTACTATTCTCTATGGACATATCATAGACACTGACTTAAGGGATACCGTAGATAAAATCAATGCTATAGATGGTCTTTGTGTTAGTGATTTACAATTAAAATTAGATGGCGAACTTAAATCTACTGCTTTACTTACAATTGAACTTGATTTAGGCAAAAGAGAAATAGCTTATAATAAGGTTATGGAGATAGCTGAGGAGAAGGACTTCGTAGTTATTGATGAGGTTTAGGAGGAATTTTATGGATGACTGTAGACTTATATTACTAGGTTTTGGAGCTGTAGGTAAAGGTGTTGCTCGTGGAATATCTTTAAAAAAAGAAATGATTAATGAGAAATATGGAATTAACTTAAAAATCGTTGCAGCTGCAGATTCATCTACATCTGCAATTTGTCAAGATGGTTTAGATGAAGAATTACTCCTTAAAACTAAAGAAGAAAGTGGCAAATTGCTTAGCTATCCAGAATATGGTAGTGATATATCTGGTATTGATGTTTTAGATGCTGTTGATTATGATGTTTTAATAGAAGCAAGTCCAACCAATATTGAAGATGCAGAACCTGCAAAATCTTTCACTTTAAAAGCATTTGCTGATGGTAAAGATGTAGTAACCTCTAATAAGGGGCATTTAGCTTTATTCTATAAAGAATTAATAGAAGCTAAAGAAAAAGCAGGTGTGGACTTTAAGTTTGAGGCATCTGTTGGTGGAGCTATGCCTATCATTAATCTATGTCAAGAAACCCTTGCAAGTTGTGGAATTAGCTCAATAAAAGGTATTTTAAATGGAACTACTAACTATATTTTATCAAGAATGACTACAGAGGGTATGAGCTATGAAAATACTTTAGCAGAAGCTCAACAATTAGGTATTGCTGAAACTAATCCTACACAGGATGTAGAAGGTATTGATGCAGCTTGTAAAGTGGTTATTTTAGCTAACTCTGTTTTGGGAATCGATGCAACTTATGATGATGTAGAGGTTAGAGGTATATCTGATGTTTCTCTTGATGCGATTAATTTAGCTAAAGAAGAAGGTTATTTTGTTAAATTAATTGGAGAGGTATCAGAAAAGCAACTAAAAGTATCTCCAAGGCTTGTTAAGAAAAACAGTCCATTTGCAATCGATGGAACTTTAAACTTAGCAAATGTAACTACAGATTTAGCAGATGATATTACTGTAATGGGTAAAGGTGCAGGTTCTTTAGAAACTGCTTCTGCAATGCTTACAGACTTAATTAATATTATTAAGGACAAATAATTTATTTGTTCTTTATTTGCTTTTTTTTTAAAAAAAATTATTAAATTAGAATATAATATAACTTTATATTAATTTTATTAGATTATTAGAGATTAAATTATTTAATAAGCTTATATTAATTTTATTAGATTATTAGAGATTAAATTATTTGATAAGTTTATTAGATTATTAGAGATTAAATTATTTAATAACATTATTAGAAATAAAATAAATAGGAGTTTTATAATGAAATATGTTATTGTTATTGAAGATGGTGCTAGTGATTATCCAATTGAAGAAATAGATGGAAAAACTCCACTTAAAATAGCAAATAAACCGGTTTTAGATAGAATAGCTCGTGAAGGAAAGACTGGATTAATTCAAAATGTACCAGAAAATTTACCTCCTGGATCTGATGTAGCTAATATGAGTATATTTGGCTACAACCCAATGGATTATTATACTGGTCGTGGCCCACTTGAAGCTGCAAGTATGGGTGTAGAAACAAAGCAAGGAGATGTGGTATTCCGTTGTAATACCATCACTGAAAAAAATGGTTTAATGGCAAGTTCCAATGCAGACCATATTTCATCTGAAGAGTCTGCAGAGCTTATGGAATATCTTAATCAGTATTTTAATGAAAAGTATCCGGATTTTAAAGGAAAATTCTATCCCGGTATAAGTTATAGGCATTTATTTGTATATAATGATAAAGAAAATGCAGAAAAGTTAGCAAAGTTAGATATGGTTCCTCCACATGATTTCGTTGGAGAGGCAATAGCTGACAAGCTTGAATTTGACTCTTTTGCAGATGAAGTTAAATTTACAATGTTGGAATCAAAAAAAGCTTTAACTAATCATCCAGTAAATCAAAAAAGAATAGATGAAGGTAGGGAACCTTGCAATATGGTTTGGCTATGGGGTCAAGGAACTATGCCTAATATGCCTAAAATGGAAGATGTTTATGGTTTAAAAGGTGCTGTAATTACTGGTGTAGACTTAATTAAAGGTTTAGGTATATGTTCTGGATGTACTAATTTAGATGTTCCAGGTGCAACTGCTTTCTTTGATACTGATTATAAAGCAAAGGGTGAATATGCAGTAAATGCACTTAAAGATAATGATATTGTATTTGTACATATAGAAGCACCAGATGAAGCAGGGCATGCTAAAAACCTTAAAGAAAAAGTTAAGGCTATTGAAAATATTGATAAATATATTTTAGCTCCTTTGATGGAAGCTCTTCCAGAATATGGTAACTTTAAAATAGCTGTTTTACCTGATCATCCAACTCCAATTGATTTTGGTACACATACTAGAGATATGGTACCTATTGCTATATATTCATCAAATGATGAAGCAGATGATGTTTCAGTTTATGATGAAGATAGTGTTAAAGATGGTGCACTAGGTGAATTGACCGGTTATAATTTACTTAAATTATTATTAGAATAATTTTTTGTTCTAATTCAAATTTAAGTTATTTATCTATTTTTTTAATATTTTATTTATTTTTATTCTCTTTTTAATTATTTTAATATTTTTATTCAATTTCTATCTAATAATATTTATAATAAATTAATACTATTTATAATAATTAATAATAGTTATATTAATAATATTTATATAAAACGAATATAATAATAGTTTTATAATTAAGAAAAATTTAATAATCTCAATAATATTAGACTGGGTAAATTTTAAAAAATGATATATCAAGGGCTAAAACATGACTAGTACTGAAATAAATTTAGAAAAAGCAAGAAATTACAATAAAGTTAAAAAATACGATAAATCTCTAGAAATATATGAATCTTTATTAGAATCTGGTGAAAAATTATCTAAAAATGATATTGATAGATATGGATGGAACTTATATTTTGCAAAAATTAAAGAAACTAGTATGATTAATGAATTAGAGGAATCTGCTAAAAAATTAATTGGTATAGTTAAACAAAAAGATTCATCTAAAGTTAATAAGCCATGTCCATACACATTGTCTGTTATAAAATTAATGAAAATTTATAGTGAAAATGAGGAATACTTAGATGTATTACGTTGGGCATCTAAACTAAAAGCTGAATTACTATCTAATCATCAATTTAAGCCAAATGAAGATATAACTTTAAATTCTATTAAGGAAAATTATTACCTTCAAACTACTAAAGCATTATTATCAATATATAAATATGGCCAAACTATTCGATATTGTCAGGAGGCATTAGATAATATTCCTAATTTTAACAATAATAATGATACATGGTTTAAACTAAGGATGGCTAAATCTTATAAAGAACTAGGAGAATATGATAAATCCATAGAACTTTTAGATGACATTTTAAAATATAAAAAGGATTGGTATTTATCAAGAGATATGGCTGAGAATTACTTCTTTAAAGAGGAATATGATGATTCTTTAAAATGGGCTGCTAAAGCTACCTTATCTCATGATGGTGAGATTGAAAACAAAATTAATCTATTTTCTCTCATTGCTGATATTTTAGAAATTAAAGGCTTTGAAGATGAAGCTATAATGAACAGATATATGTATTATGTTATTCGTAATGCTAAAGAGTGGAGTGTTGATGAAGAATTGCTTAGTTTATTAGATAGTTATGGTTTAGATTTAGATAATAAAGACTTTAAATCATTATTTAAAGAATATAAAAATATGTGGATAAGCTTAAAATACTTTGGACAAGAAAGGCAATATGGCCTTATTTCTAAAGTATTTGAACATGGAAAAGCAGGATTTATAGATTCAAATGGAAAATCTTACTATTTCAATACTTTTGAATTTATGGATGATAAAGATTATATTTATGAAGGAACTGAAGTTTCATTCTATTTGGAAGATGCTTATAATAAGAAAAAAGATGAAATGGTTAAAAATGCAGTAAATATATACTGTGAAGTGATTTAACTTTAGAATTTGTTAAAAATCGATTTTCTAATTATGCAATAGAAAGATTGGAAATTGATAGGATTTAATAGATATTGCATTAAATAAATTGCTAGTAATGCTTAAGATTGATTAAAAAGTATAATCAATCTTTAATAATTCTTCTTTTTTCTTATCAAATTCTTCTTTTCTTAAGTATCCTCTTTCAAAGAGCTCTGCATATTTCAATAGCTCATCTGCAGGTGAAAATTCATTATTTATTATAATTTTTCTATGATGATGTTTATGCTTTTTCTTATGGCATTTTGAGTATTTGTCATATTCTTTTTCTTTTTTCTCTTTTTTACTATCTTTATTAGCTTTAATGCCAAATACATCATCAGATTCTTTAAATTCTCTAGATTGGAAATATTTTTTATTATTAGATTTTTTAATATCTTCCTTCATTTCCGCTTCTATCTCTTTTTTAACATCTTTCATCTGTTCTTGGAAGCTTTCTTTCAATGCCTTTGCAGGATCCAGCTCTTCATCATTAAAATCAACAGTTCTATCTTCTTCATCATGAATAAATATTTTTTTATATTCTTTAAATCTAGGATATTTCATTAAATCTTCTTCTCTAATACTATCCGGGTTTTTTGATAAAAGGTTCAATCCTTCTTCACTAATATTAAAATACATAAAACGATTAGATTCAATTAATTCTGCTTTTTTTAAGTAAGTATTAGCAGTACTGGTTCTAAAAGCAATTAAAGTTTCATTATTAGGTAATATAATCTCCTTATCTTCATCTGATAAATCCATATAATCAATTAATTCATCTGTTATTTCTTGAACTTTGTATTCCTCTTTATCTTTGATTAACTCAAGTAAGGGTAATACCAAGTCATAGGTTTCTGGGACAGCCATAGTTCATCTCCGTTTTATTTTATCATTTTATAATAGTACTTTTATTAATTTATACTTATTTAAATTTATTCATATAAACTCTTCTAAAAATTATATGGTTTTTTTATTAAATCTTTAATCTTTAGTTTTTAAACATATAAATATTTAAATATTAAATAACTAAAATATTAATGATGAATATTATTATAATAATTAAATGATTGAATAATTAGAACTACTAATTATTTTATATTAAGTAATTAAATAATTACAACTAATTGTTCCTTATTAAGTAATTAAATAATTACAACTAATTGTTCCTTATTAAGTAATTAAATAATTACAACTAATTGTTCCTTATTGAGTAATTAAATAATTAGCAGTTAATTATTTTTTTATTAAATATTTTTTAATTATATTCATACAATCATTTTTAACCTATTTTGGAGGTGAAAATATGATTTGTCCTAAATGTCATACTGTAAATGATGATAAAGAAAAATTCTGTAAAAATTGTGGTTTTCAATTGAATCCTTCAAGGATTTGTCCTAGATGTGGAAAAACAAATGATCCTAATTCAAAATATTGTAAAGAATGTGGAACTGTTTTAACTCCAGTAAACACATTTAGAAAGCAAGTCATTGAAGAAAATACTAAAAAATCTTTCTTCAGTATCTACAAGATACCAATTATCTGTGCTTTAATAATCATATTAGTTATTGGTGCTGTTACTGGAATGGCTTACTATAATGGTAACTCTAGTGGAGATGATGGTTTTAATTCTATTATTCCAACAGACAACAATACTGGATTCTTTAATGATGACATAAATAATAATCCAACAGATGCACAAATTCAAGATGATAGTGCTAATAAAACCAATCAAACAAATAAAACTAATGACACTAATAAAACTAAAACTCTTAGAGAAAAGATAGATAATAAAACAAATGGAACTAATAAAAATATTAATAGTACTGTTAATAAGATTAAAGAGCAAAATAATAAGTCTAAATCTTTAAATGGTTCAAGTACTAAAAATAACTCATCAAAAGTTAATAAAACAAGCTCTATTTCAGATAAAACTGATAAGAATAATAAAATCAACCAAACTAATAAAAATTCTCTAGATAATCGTAAAAACAAGTCAGAAAGTTCCATATTAGTTTCAAATATATCTATTAATGATTCAGATAATGATAAAACAAATGATAGTGCAGATGATTTATTTAATGATTCTACTGATAATTCTGTCAATGATTCAAATATAGGAAATGATGATTTAAATGATTCTGATAATGATAATGAAAATTTAAGTTCATCTAGTTCTTTAAATGAAATAAAAATGACTGATGTTCCTAATCTTGCTAAGAAGGTTTCAGAAAAAAATTATGATTTCTCAACAATTGAATATGAAGGAAATGAATTTACAGAAGCTCAATGTATTTATATTTTCTCAGAATATTTATTAAATGTTAATAAAGATAAATCTTCTCCTATTAAAATAAAAGACATTAAAAAAGCTTCAAATCCTTCAGGAAAAGATTTAAATCAATCCATTGATAAATCTGACTATCTGAGTATAGCAAATAGGGTTCATAGTTGGATAAATAGTAAAGGTAGTGTTCCTAATTATGTAGGAATCAGCGAACTTGGAGCAGATGACCTTTCTCCTAAAAAGATGCTTAAATTGTTTGCTTTAGCAACTTTAGAATACTCTGTTAGTGAAGAATTACCAGAATCTGTAGAGATTTAATTAAGAACTAGAATCTGTAGAGATTTAATTAAGAACTAGAATCTGTAGAGATTTAATTAAGAAATTTATTTTATAAACTAGAGAATATACTTATTAATTAAGATATTCTCTTATACTTTTTTTATATTTTTTATTTAAGAAATCTTTATCTAATTTTTAAAATTTTAATAATTTAATGATATTTTTTTAATAATTTTTAAGGGTATTTTATAATAACTCTTTCAAAAATTTTTAAAAATAATAAGTTTTAAAAAATATGAAAATCATATTATAATTGTATAAACAATTTAAGTTTAAGTATTTTTTTAAAAATTTAAAAATAAATCTAAAAGAGATTTTAAAAGAATTTAAAATTTAAAAATAAATCTAAAAGAGTTAAAAACAAAAAAATTAAAATAAATTATGATAATAAAGTGATTGTTATGTTAGGACCTTGGGTAGAAAAATATAGGCCTCAAAGTTTAGATGATGTTGTTGGACAAAAACATATTGTAAATAGATTAAAACAATATGTAGAAGAAGAAAGCATGCCAAATTTAATGTTTACTGGTCCTGCAGGTGTGGGAAAAACAACATCTGCTCTGGCTCTTGTAAAATCAATTCTTGGAGAATATTGGAGACAAAACTTTTTAGAATTAAATGCATCAGATGCAAGAGGAATTGAAACTGTAAGAACAGATATTAAGAATTTCTGTCGTTTAAAACCTGTTGGTGCTCCATTTAGAATTATATTTCTAGATGAAGTAGACAATATGACTAAAGATGCACAGCATGCATTAAGACGTGAAATGGAGATGTATACTAAAACTGCATCTTTTATACTTTCATGTAATTACTCCTCTAAAATCATAGATCCTATCCAATCTAGATGTGCTATTTTCAGATTTACACCGATTAAAGCTGAAGAGATTGCTGATAGATTAAAATTTATAGCAGAAACTGAAGGTTGTGAATATGAAGATGCAGCAATTACTACAATTGTAAACTTTGCAGAAGGGGATATGCGTAAATCTGTTAATATGTTGCAATCTGCAGCATCTACTGGCTCAATAACTGAAGATCATGTATTTGAAGTTGTATCTAAAGCAAAACCACAAGAAATTAAAAAGATGGTTAATACTGCATTAATGGGAGACTTTATGAAATCCCGTGATATACTAAGGGAAGTGATGATTTTACAAGGTACAAGTGGAGAAGATATGGTTAATCAAATTTACCAAGATGTTTCTGGAAGAGTTATGAATGGACAAATGGATGGAGATGTTTATATGAATTTAATTGGAGCAATAGCTGAAACTGATTTTAGAATTAGAGAAGGAGCTAATCCAAGAATTCAATTAGAAGCATTACTAGCTAAATTTTTATAATCATTAACTTAACATATAGGTAAAAATTATGTTATGGACTGATAAATACCGACCAAAAAGATTTGAGGATGTAGTCGGTAATGTTAAACAAAAGAAGATTATTCAATCATGGGTTGAAAAGTGGAAAGATGATAATCCTCAACCACCTTTATTATTAATAGGACCTGCTGGAACTGGTAAAACCACAATAGCTCATATCATTGCAGATGAATTCTCTGAATATATTGAATTAAATGCAAGTGATAAACGCTCACATGATTTATTAATAAGTACAATAGGAGAATCAGCAAGCACTTATTCTCTATTTGGAAATAATCGTAAATTAATTATAATGGATGAAGTAGATGGTATTCATGGAACTAACGATAGAGGTGGAACTAAAGCTTTAAATAAAATCATTAAAGAAAGTAAACAGCCTATTGTTATGATGGCTAATGATTTTTATAGCAATAAATTAACCACTATAAAAAAGAATGCTCAAGTTGTAAAGATGGATAAAATCAAATCTCCTTCAATTAATAAATACTTACGTGATGTAGTGCTTAAAAATGAAGAAATTGAAGTGGATAAAGAAGTTTTAAAAAAATTAACAAAAAGATCAAGTGGAGATTTACGTTCATCTATTAATACATTACAGGCACTTGTTGAAAATGAAGGGGAATTAACTGAAGAGGCTTTAGATTCAACAAGCCAGAAAGATAATACTAGCACTATATTTGATACTGTAACAAGAGTTTTAAAAAGCAAAAATCCAGAACATGTTAAACGTTCAATGTTTGAAAATAACGAAGATCCAAGCTTAGTAATGGAGTATATTGCTGAAAATATTCCAAGAGAGTATGAAAGTAATAAAGAAGTTAAAAAAGCATATGAAATGATTAGCCAAGCAGATTTATACTTTGGAAGAACTCGTTCTAGCCAATATTACGGTTACTGGAGATATGCATCTGATTTTATGGGATTGGGAGTTTCAAACTCTAAAGTAGATACCTATAGAAAATTCAGTAAAGTTGTTGGACCTATGGCATTTACTATGATGGGTAGAACCCGTGGAAAAAGAGCCTTAAGGGATGTTATTGCATCTAAAATGGAAGAAAAAATGCATGTTTCTCTTCAAGTAGCTTATACTATTTTCCCATATTTTGAAATAATGTTTGAAAATGATGAAGTAGCTTGGGAAATTTCAGACTTTTTAGAATTAGAAGATGATGAAATAAAATTCTTTAGAAAGAAAAAAATTCCAAAAGCTACTATTACTAAAATGGAAAAAGTCAAAGCAGAAATGCGTGAAGATGAAAAAGAACAGTGGCGCAGTTCAATTAAAGAAGGAATATTTAGAGAAATTCCCCCTCAAGATTTAAAAGCAAGTGATGCTGTTGAAGAATCATTTTCACATGAAAATGATACTGTTCTCGACATCTTTGATGACTTTTCAGATGAAGAGCTAGATGAAATAGCTAGTGACTTATCTTTAAATGATAAATCCAAATCTAAATCAAGAGCTAAAAAATCTAGAGATAGTGAAGATGTTGAATCTAAATCAAGAGAAGATAAAAAAGAAGAAAAACTTGATAAAGAACAAACTACTTTATTTAGCTTCTAGATTAGTTTAGTTATTTTCAATTAGATATATTTAGCTTCTAAAAATATGAATTAGATAACTTAATTTATTTAGATATATTTAAATAATTAAAGGAATAATAATTATAAAGGAATATACATTATTCAATATAAAAAAAATATAAGGGGTTTTTAAATGAAAGGAACTTGGAAACTCAAATTAAGATTATGGCTTTCAATGCTTATTATGTTCGGTTTAGTATATGTTTTAATTATGCTTGCTGGAAATTTCTTAGGATATGGAGGCTTTTATCAATTTTATGCATTAGCAGGATTATTTGTATTGTTCTTACAATATTTATTTGGTCCAAAGATCGTAGAAAGTTCAATGGGTGTACATCAGTTATCAGAGGCTGAAGCACCTGAGCTTCATCAAATCGTTGAAGAATTAGCTATGGCAGCTAATATTCCTAAGCCTAAAGTAGGTATTTCTAATACTATGGTACCTAATGCATTTGCTTATGGTAGATCTAAGCGTAGTGGACATGTATGTGTTACAAAAGGAATTTTAGATTTACTTGATAGGGAAGAACTTAAAGCAGTTTTAGGGCATGAAATATCCCATATTAAGCATAACGATATGGCCATTACTACTGTTGTAAGTGCTATCCCATTAATCTGCTATTATCTAGCTTTCTCACTTATGTTTTCAGGTGGGGGAGATAATGACAATAGAGGTGCTATTTTAGGAGTTATAGCATTGGTTGCCTATTTTTTAGGTCAATTGATTGTTTTATTTATTTCTAGAATGAGAGAATACTACGCTGATGCAGGTAGTGTAGAATTAGGTTGCAGACCTGAAAAATTAGCTTCTGCATTATATAAACTAGTTTATGGTGCAGCAAGGGTTCCTGAATCTGAAATTAAAGATATTGAAGGAACTAAAGCATTTTTCTTAACTGATATTTCTAATGCAAAAAGCGAAATTAATAATCTAGCCCAACTAGACTTAGATAAAGATGGAACTATTAGTGCTGAAGAGCTTAATATGCTAAGAAATTCAAAAGTAAATGTTTCTACATCTAATAAAATTATGGAATTATTATCTACACACCCAGATATGCTTAAAAGAATAAAAAGATTAGCTGATAATAACTAATCTCTTTTATTTTTCTTTTTTTAAATCTTTTTTCCTTGTTTATTTTTTTATATTTTTAAATTCTTATTTTTTTTTAAAAAAAAATTTTAAGTAATTGTTATTATTTAAAAAATTTTTAAATCATTATTATTATTTTATTATATTTTTTTATTAAATAAATATTGAAATGGATTATTATATTTTTTAATAATTATATTTATATAATAGTTAAAACTAATATTAGTTTGCATGAATAAAAACTGAATTATTAGTTTTCAAAAGCTCTTACTAATAATCTTTATATATTAAAAAACAAATTTTTAATAAACCAATTAATAATGTCTTTTATAATATGAACTAATAAATTTAATTTATAATTGTGGTGAAATAATGAGTACTGAAAGAAAGAACATTGTACTAAAGGGAGGAAGAGAACATAACCTTCAAAATATTGATCTATCAATTCCACGTGATCAGTTTGTAGTCGTTACTGGTTTAAGCGGTTCAGGTAAATCAACACTTGCTTTTGATACTATTTATGCTGAAGGACAGCGTAGATATGTTGAATCATTATCTGCATATGCAAGGCAATTTTTAGGTCAAATGAAAAAACCTGAAGTAGATTACATTGAAGGCCTATCTCCTGCAATCAGTATAGATCAAAAAACAACAAAAGTTAATCCAAGATCAACTGTAGGTACTATTACAGAAATTTATGATTATTTACGTTTATTATTTGCACGAATAGGAATTCCGCATTGTCCCAATTGTGGAAAAGAAATATCTCATCAAACTATCGGGCAAATAACTGAATCAATAATCGAAGAAGGAGAAGGAACTAAAATACATGTTCTATCCCCAGTTGTTAAAGACCGTAAAGGAGAACATAAAGATATTTTAGAAGAATTTAGGAAAAAAGGATTCGTTAGAGTCCGTGTAGATGGTGAAATTAAAGGTCTTGATGAGGATATTGAGCTTGGAAAAAACTTTAGGCATAATATTGAATTAGTTGTAGATAGACTTGTAATCCGTGAAGGGATAGACTTCCAAAGAAGACTATCAGATTCTATAGAGACAGCTTGTAATTTTGCAGAAGGATTAGTTAAGGTCATGTTTAGTAAAAGGGATGATGAGGGAAATGAAACTATCTATGAAAAAACATATTCTGAAGACTTTGCATGTACTGACTGCGGTATAAGTTTTCAGGAATTAACTCCCCGTATGTTTTCATTTAATGCACCTCAAGGAGCATGTCCTGAATGTAATGGTATTGGAACTAAAATGGAAATGGATCCTGACTTAATTGTACCAAATAAAAACCTAAGTTTAAATGATGGTGCCATAGTTCCATGGTCTAAATCTACTAAAAAAGAAAATTATTATTATCAAATGCTTAAAGCAGTAGCTGAGCACTTTAAATTTAGTATGGACACAGCATTTAAAGATTTAACTCCAGAAGAACAAAACATTATTCTCTATGGTTCGGATGAAAAAGTGGCATTTGCATTTAAAAGAAGAAATAGATCTTATAGGGTAAATCGTAAATTTGAAGGTGTCATTACAAGAATGGAAAGATTATATATAGAAACTAAATCTAATTATAATCGTAGTTATATCTCTAAGTTTATGAGTGACCGTAAATGTCCTGTTTGTGGTGGAAAAAGACTTCGTCCAGAGATTTTAGCAGTAACTGTAGGAGATAAGTCTATTATGGATGTATGTGATTTATCTATTAAAGATAGTTATCAATTTTTCCAAGATTTAGAATTAACAGAAAGGCAATTATTTATTGGTAAAGAGATTTTAAAAGAGATTAAAGCAAGATTAAAATTCCTAGTAGATGTAGGTTTAGACTATATTACAATGTCTAGATCTTCTGGAACCTTGTCTGGAGGAGAAGCACAAAGAATAAGATTAGCTACCCAAATAGGTTCTGGACTAGTGGGAGTTCTTTATATTTTAGACGAGCCAAGTATTGGTCTTCACCAAAGAGATAATAAAAAGCTTATTGGAACCTTAAAACATTTAAGAGATATAGGGAACACTTTAATTGTAGTGGAACATGATGAAGAAACTATTCTATCTGCTGATTATGTAGTTGATATAGGTCCTGGAGCTGGTGAACATGGAGGTAAAATAATTGCTGAAGGAAGCCCTGAAGAGATTATGGAATCTTTAGACTCTATCACTGGCAAATATTTATCAAGAAGGGAAACAATTCCTATTAACTCTAAAAGGAAAGAGGGAAATGGTAAATTCTTAACTGTTAAAGGTGCAAAAGAAAACAATCTTAAAAATATTGATGTAGATATTCCATTAGGACTATTCACTTGTGTTACTGGAGTAAGTGGCTCTGGAAAAAGTAGTTTAATCAATCAGGTTTTATATAAAGGCTTATCTACAATTATAAATAAAAAATACATGCATCCTGGAAAGCATGATTATATCGAAGGAATTGAAAATATCGATAAAATCATTAGAATTGATCAAAACCCTATTGGAAGAACTCCACGTTCAAATCCAGCTACATATGTAGGTGTTTTTACTCCAATAAGAGAATTGTTTGCTGAGACTCCTGAATCTAAAGCAAGAGGTTATAAACCTGGAAGATTTAGTTTTAATGTAAAAGGAGGAAGATGTGAATCTTGTTATGGGGATGGAATCATACAAATTGAAATGCATTTCTTATCTGATGTATATGTTCCTTGTGAAGTATGTAAAGGTAAAAGATATAATGATGAAACTTTAGATATTCGCTATAAGGGTAAAAACATCTATGAAGTTTTAGAAATGACTGTAGAAGAAGCATTGGAATTCTTTGAGAATGTACCAAAAGTTGCAAGAAAACTTCAAACATTATATGATGTTGGATTAGCTTATATTAAACTAGGTCAACCTGCTACAACCCTTTCTGGTGGTGAAGCTCAAAGGGTAAAATTAGCTAAAGAGTTATCTAAAACAAGCACTGGTCAAACATTATATATATTAGATGAACCAACTACAGGCCTTCACTTTGATGATATAAAGAAATTATTAAAGGTTTTAGATAGATTGACAGATGCTGGTAACTCTGTTGTTGTTATTGAACATAATTTAGATGTTATTAAGACAGCTGATTATATTATAGATTTAGGGCCTGAAGGAGGAGACGGTGGTGGAGAAGTTATAGCTACTGGAACACCTGAAGAGGTTGCAGAATCTGGAACTTATACTGGTAACTTTTTAAAAGAAGTTTTAAGAGAGAATATAACAGTTCATGCAAAAGAATTAGTTGAAGAAAAGGCAAGTAAATAATAACTTTTTTATTATTTAGATATCTCTTTTTATTCATTTAATTTTTTTATTATTTAGATATCTCTTTTTCTATTGATTACATATTTTTTCTTAATACTATTTTTTAAGTAATCTAGACCTTTTTTCAGCTACTTCTCGAACATATTTATCTTCATCGCTATTAAAAATATCTTCTAAAACATTAATACTAAATATATTTTTACAAGCAGCTTCACGAATCTTTGAATCTTTATCATTTTGAGCTAAATCAACTAAGATTTCTTGATTTTTTAACTTAGAAATAGCTTCAATACGAGAATCATTAAACTGGCCATTAATTGAAATATCCTCAAGAATTTCTTTATCTTTAATCTTTTTCATGGTGTTTAATCTTATATCTGGATTACTATTAGTTTTAGCAATATCTGATAAAATATTTTCAGATTTGATTTTAGATATTGCCTCCAATTTACTATCTAAATAAATTGATTCATCACTTATCTTTACTAAAATTTCTTCAGTTTCTATATTCTTTACAGCTAATTTACTAATTTCTGCATGTTTTGATGAAACTGCAAGCTTTTTTAAATAATTTTCATAATCTGATGAATCATCACCACCAATATAATTTTCTTTATTAGAAACTACTTTATTTAAAGCACTTTTAGCTACAATTAAATCATCATCCTTAATACTAATATCAATTAAATTGCTTATTAAATCAATTTTTTTAATAGCTTCAGTTCTAACATAATTATCTTCTTCATAAATATAGGTTTCAATGATAATATTTTCATCATTTATATTTTTCAATGCTTCGATTCTGACAAATTTATCTTTATCATTTAGAGCAATTTCTTTTAATATGTCCTCATTTTTAATTTTTTCTGTTGCTTTAATTCTTGATGGGGAATCATTAGAATTTAATGCAATATCTATTAAATCCTCTTCAATTTCTAATTTTTCTATTGCAGCTAAACGTACATGTTCATTTTCTTCATTAAATGCTATTTCTTTTATTATTTCATGATTATTATCATAATCTAACTTATTTAAAGCTTCAACCCTAATAAATTTATCATATTCATTATTTATTGCTATATTAAATAAAATTTCTTCATCAGAGAAGTTTTCTTTATTGATTATTATATTAACTATCTTCTTATCAGAAGAGTTCTTTAATATTTCAGCTAGAATTTGATTATTTTCTATTCTTTCAATTGCATTAAGTCTAACTTTTTGATCTTTTGCATTGATACAAAGATCCATTAAGATAAGCTCATCCTCAATTTCACGAAGTGCAGAAAGCCTGTTTTTTCCTTTTTTATCAAATTTAGCTATCTCAGCAAGTACATTATCTTCCAAATCTAATTTATCAAATGCTAGTTGTCTAACATCAGTGTATTTAGCATTGTATGCCAATTCTTCTAATATATTAGGGTCTGTTATTCTTGATGTAGCGATAGTTCTTACATATCTATCTTTATTATCCATAGCTAAATCTTCTAATACATCTTGAGATTTTATTTCCATAACTGCAGCAATTCTATTGTTTCTATTACTATGTGTTTTTGCAATATCTTTAAAGGCCTCATCATTTAATATTTCATCTTTATTTCTAGAATCATTTTTAAGACGTTTCTCTTTAGCTATTTTAATGTCATCACTATTTATTTTTTTAATTGAAGCAAAATCGATTAAATCATTATCTGATTTCTTATTTTTAAATGATAATTTTTTAAATCTTTTTTTTATCTTTTATATCAGTTTTATCCCGTTTATCTTTTTTATTTTCACTTTTTTCTTTGTTATTTTTATTTAGAAAATTAAATAAACCCATTTTTTCACCACAATTAAAAAAAACAATTGATTTATTTATATATTGAATTATAATTATAATCTTATATTATTAAGTATGACTATTAGCTTAAGATTTAGATTATAATTATTGGATTATTTCTAATTCTAACTATTCTTAGTCTTTTTTGAATTTACTCTCTAAAAGGATAATTAATACAAAAGCTATAATAGCTAAAATAACACAAGGAATCCAAGAACCATTAATAGTTGTTGTAATTTTCATTATAGGTAATCTTAATGTTCCAAGCATTATACCAATTAAAAATGCCATTATAGCAGATTCATATCTTTCAAGTAAATAATTTAATAGTCTGGAAAATCCTAAAATTCCTATTACTGCCCCAATAGCAAATACTATAATTTCTATAAGATTTCTTGAATTTAGAGCATTTAACATATATTGATATTGCCCAAGAAGTACTAATAAGAAAGATCCAGATATTCCAGGTAAAATCATTGCACATATTGCTATAAGACCAGAAATAAATATTACAATTAAGCTATGGTTTGTAGCAATTGGATTTAAACCTACGAATATATATGAAAGAAGGATTCCAATTACTGTAATGATTATTAATTTAATGTTAAATCCATCTAATTTAGTGTATAATATATATGCAGAAGCGAATATTAATCCTAAAAAGAATGAAAAAGTATATGCAGTTTGAGTGTCAAGTAAATAATTAATAACTTTAGCTAATACAATAAATGCAATAGCAATACCTAATAATAAGGGAATAAACAGTTCAAAATCAATTTCTTCAATTAATTTTGCTTTAAAATCAGACATATTCCCTTTTAATAATGGTTTTAAAAAACTAAATTTTATACAGCTTATTGCATGTATTAATCGTTCATATATTCCAGTGATTAATGCAATTGTTCCTCCAGAAACACCTGGAACAATATCTGCAGATCCCATACATAATCCCCTAAGAAAAATTAAAATTAGCTCTCTTAAATCAAAATTCATAAAATTCCTCGTTTAATCTTTATACTATTAATTTAATTATTAAAATCAACTTTTAATTAATATTATTATATATTTTTATTTTATAATAAATAGATAACTAAAATTTAATTGATTTAAATGGATTTTTAAAAATTCAATAGATAAATACCATTCTTAACTTATTAAATTTTTAAAAATTCAATAGATAAATACCATTCTTAACTTATTAAGTTTTTAAAAATTCAATAGATAAATACCATTCTTAACTTATTAAATTTTTAAAAATCAATATATATTTTTTCTATTTAAAAAAATATTCTCAAATTATTATTATTTTTTAATATAAAGGCAATATTATACTAAAAGTATATATAATAAAAAATAGAAAAGTTAATACACAAGAATTCAATAAATAAAAAGTTCGTTTTATACGAAGAATTTATTTCAAAAAGGAGGTGCAAATATATCGGAAAAGATACATTTTACCCTGATTTTAGCATTAATATTCTTCTTAAGTATTAATCTAATATCAGCTAATGAAATAAATAACAATGATTTAACTAGTATTGATTCATCTGATGCAATAGATTTAGATTCAGTTGATGATACCAATTATATTTCATCTGATTTAACTGATAATCAAGTTAATGATGATACTTCAAATTCAGATAATTACAAATCAAATATTTTATCTGAAAGTCAATCAAGCACTGATAGAGAGACTTTAAGAGAAAATTCTTCTACAGAAATGACAGAACATTCTCTAAAAATCACAGAAAATGCTATTTTACGTAGCAGTGGTGAAAATAACAGTGCTATTAATCAAAATACAGATAATCCTAATATTACAAATACTTCATTAGGAGTATCTAAAGAAAAAACTAGTATTTCTCTAAAAAGCACATCTGTTTTAAGAGGTACAAGTTTATATGTATACTTAAAGGATAATGCTGGAAATCCTTTGTCTGGCAAAAATATTATATTAACTTTTGCAAATAAAAAATTTACAAAAGTTACAGACAAAAATGGTGGAATTTCTTTAAAAATAAGTTCTGCTAGTACAGGAAAATATGCTGTAAAAGTTAATTTTAATGGAGATAATGATTATTTCTCTTCTAATAAAGATTTTACAGTTAATGTCTATAGATTAAATACTAAGATAACAATTTCAAGCAAATCTATAGCAAGAGGAACTTATTTATATGCATATCTAAAAGACAGTTCTGGAAAAGCAATTTCAGGACAAAAGATAACAATAAAACACAAAGGTAAAACATTTAGAAAAACTACTAATAGTAAAGGTAGAGTAAGCTTAAAAATTAATTCACTATCAGGCAAATATTCTACTAAAATTAAATTTGCAGGTTCTACCTCTTATTTAGCAAGTAGTAATTCATTTACCATGAGTGTTTATAAGCAAAAAACAAATATTGCTGTTGATAGTACCTCAGTTGTTAGAGGTAAATATTTATATGCATATTTAAAAAATTCTAAAGGTAATCCATTAGCTTCTAAAAAAATAGTAATTAGATTTAATGGCAAACCTTTCTATAAAACTACTAATAAGGATGGCAGAGTTAGTCTTAAGATTAATTCAAAGGCAGGTTCTTATTCAACTAAGATCACTTATGCAGGATCTGGATACTATAAATCTAGTTCTAAATCCTTTAAATTAAAATCTTATATTGCAAAAACTAAGATTAATATTGAAAATAGTTCTGTAGTTAGAGGAAAATATTTCTATGCACACTTAAAAGATAGTTCTAATAAAGCATTATCTAATGAAAAAGTTGTAATAACCTTTGGTAGCACTAAATATAGAAAAACTACTGATTCCAAAGGTAAAGTAGGATTAAAGATTAATGCAAATCCTAATGATTATTCAGTTAATGTGAAATATGCTGGATCTACTAGTTATAAGTCAAGTAGTAAATCTTTAACTCTTAAAGTATTAACTAATGCAACTGCTAAAATTATTGTAAAATCTTCAACTCCTGGTGAATATACAGTTAAAATAACTGATATGAATGGTAATCCTCTTGCAAACCAAACTGTAACTATAACTACATATAAAGGTAATCAATCTGCAGGATCTGGAGTGGGAGTTACTAAAAAAACTATAGTGCTTAATTCAGATAATATTTACAATAAGGAAAAAGATATTAAACTTTTAAATGATATAGCTAGTATTCTTAAAAGTAATGGATATAACGTTATAGTTAATAAAGAAATAGGTCCTAATGCCCATAGTGGTTCTGATATTAAAGGAAAATACAAAAATTCCACTATATTTTGTATATTTAGTGGAGTTTGTGCTGGTACATTAGTAGATATGTCTGCTAATTGGTACAAATATTATCTTAATAAATATGATAACCAAGTTAAAATTGGTATTTTCTCCCCAACTACAAAAATTAATTTAGCTACTGAAGATTGGCTTAATAAAGCTCATGATGATGATTTCAGTGGTCTTACTGGGCTTGAAAATCCTGGAACTTACGTTAATAAAAATGGTATGGACTATGTTTATGGATATACTGCAAGTGAAATGGCTAATAATTTCCTTAAATATGCTGCTAACGGATTAAGTATTGGTAAAGATAATACTTTACCTTGTATTGTAGAAAAATATACTGTAACTACTGATGAAAATGGTTTAGCTACCATATCTGGATTAACTTCTGGAAACTATAAGATAACAACATCTTATTCAAATACTGCATTAGGTTATATTGCTGATACAGTTACTACAACTTTAAGTGTTTAATAAACAAATTTATAAGTAATATCTTTTTTTTTAAGATATTTACTTCTTTTTTTCTTTTTTTTATAAATTAAGTGATATATTTAGTCTACTTTTAAAAGAATCTAATTTTGATTACTAGTAACTATTAATATTAGAAAAACCATATATTTAATTAATATTTATTAAAATATTTAATAAATCAACAGTTAGTAATTTTAATTTTTATATGTAAAAATCAATTATACTTAACTATTTATTTGAATTATTATGGTGAATGATATGTTTTATAGTACAATTATGAAAATTGATTCTATTGATAGATTAAGAGATATTAGAGATGCTTTATTAGTAGAGCAAGGAATTAACCCTACTAGAAATGGAGAACAAGCTATACGTGTAGTGGTTGATAGAATTGATGAAATCCAGTCTACTTTAGATAAAAGAACTGGTACTATATAATCTATTAATAAGATAAATTTATAGGTTTTAAAAATGCCAATTACGTTAATTAGAAGTAGGAGAAGATTAATTAATAGCAGCACTTATAATTCTCCCAATCATAGAAGAAATAAAAAGTTATTAGCTAATAGTCAAGCTCAAAGAGCTCAAAGAAACAGAGATAAAAAAAGAGCTTTATTAGATAAACTTAAAAATAAAAATAAACCTAAAGCTAAAAAAAGACCTAAAAGATCTAAAATGCCATATAGGTTTAAGTATTATCAATTCCAAGATTATAAATTTAAAGAAGAAATTGAAGAATTAGAAAAATTAGAATAAAATTTATTTTTATATTTTCTTTAAATTTATTCTTTACTATTTTTTTAAAATTTCATTTTTCAATTTTTATTAAAATTTTATTTTTTACTACTTTTTAAAAACTTCATTTTTTTAATTTTTATTAAAATTTTATTTTTGCTATTTTTTAAAGTTTCATTTTTTTAATTTTTTTCTGAAATTTTAATTTTTTAAAAATTGTATTTTAAAAAATCTATTTTTAATTTTTAAAAAAGAAGTGATTTTTAAAATCTACTTCGTTAAACTGTAGTATAACGAAGTAAAACTTTTTTATCAAAATTTAATCTTCAAAAACATCAAAAAATAACAAAATGATATATATGTAACTATAACATTTTACTATTTTAGAGCATTTTTGATTTTTTTGATGAAAATTTTAAATTTACACTTGAAATCTAACCATAATACTTTTTTATAATATTTTAATAAAATAGTTTTATTATAGAGAAAATATTTGATTAAATCAAAACTTTTATTCTAGATTTCTAAGTAATTGTTTTTATTAATTAAAACTATTTTTCAAGATTTGAATAAATGTTTTTATCATTAAGGACAGTTAGTAAATAATGATACAAATTTTTATGAAAATGAGATTCATATTCTTCATGATCTTTTTTGATAAATTTTCTTTTTTTAAAAAATTAAAAATTTCATTAATTATCAGAATTTATAATTAAAAAATTTGAAAAATATGAATTCTATTAAAAATAATACTTTTTAGATTAAAATTATTACAATTTAAAGTAATACTTTTAATTAATTTTTTATTAATTATTTAATACTAATTATTAAAATTTTATTACTTTTCTCAATTAGAAAATAATAATTTTTATCCAGTTTTTATTACTTTAACCGAATATTAAGTAATATCTTTTATTGAATTATTATTAATTAGAAAAAATATCAAGTAATAATTATTTATAAAAAGTATTAAATTAAATAATAATTTTTATAAAAAAAGTAATATAATTAATTATCCTATTAATTAAGATGATGAATAATTATAAAATTAGAAAATTATCAAAATAAATAAAATTAAGGGAATTTTAAACTTAAAAAAGAGAAAATAAACTAATAAATATAGAAAAATAGAAGAAAATACCATAAATTAATCAATAGATATATATCAGTTTGTTTAAAAATAGATGTTTAATAAAAGAATTAATAATTTAAAAGAATAATACTCTAAATTTAATAGAAAAAATAAAATTAATAATTTAAAAGAATAATACTCTAAATTCAATAGAAAAAATAGATTAGTAAAATAAAATTATCTAAATTCTATTTTACCATTATTATTAATTAAAATTCCTTTTCCGATCATTGCATCAATCACTAATGTGATTTTATTTGAAGTCTTCTTAGATGTAGATTTAAAACCAAATGCTCTAGAGACTTTTTTAGCTAAATCATTGACTTTTAAGGATTTTTCAAAGCTTAAAACTAAATCGACAGCTTTTTCTATTTCAACCTCTGAAATTAAATCTATATTTGGTTTAACTCTTTTTCTTAGCTTTATAGAATCATAGTCCATAAATAAGAAATCATTTTCTCTGATTAAATTAAGATGAGCCTCATTACGATTGATTGCTTCAAATATTGCATTTTTAAACTTAGTACCTGCACGAGATAATCCACAACTTTCTCTTAATCTACGAATAACTATATCTACATGAACAGGCCCTTCTACAGCTACTATATCCATAACAGCAGTTGCCAATTTCTTCTCATCATCGTAAATTTCAGATGAACTTTTGATAATTATATCTTGAATTTCACTATATTCTTCAATATAATCATTTAATTCACCAGATGGGGTTAATCTTGTATTATCTACAGCACTAAGAACATTAGCTTCTTTATTTCTTTCATTTTCTAAATCTTGATAACCTTGTCCGATATCACTAATAATATCCTCAAATAGATCATCATCAATTTCTATACCATCAATCAAATCTTCACTATCTGAAATAGATTCATTTATATTAGGTTGGGATGAGTCTATAGGGACAGTATCTTCTCTAAACTCAGATAAAGCCTCTCTGCTATCTTGATAAATGGTATTTTCCTGATTAGCAGTTGAATTAATAGGAATTATAGCTTCATTTTCGATTTCCATATAATCATTTTCAGAAAATTCAATATAAGAATCATCATCAGTAGCACTATTTGTGTATTCTTCAATTTTATCTAAGTATTCATGCTTTTTAGAATTAAATAATGATTGATGATTATCTTCTGAAGTGGAACTATTATCATAAGTCTTTTGATACTGTGAATTATATCTTTCTTCAGAATAATTATCATTATAATACTCTTTATTTTCATACGGATTAGTTTGAGAACCTTCAGCTATTACTGTTTCGTTATAAGAATCGTTGGGGTCTTTAAAGAATTCATCATCTGCAGAGCGATCAATAACATAAACCATTTCTCTTTCAGAAGGATTTTCTATTTCATCCATTGAAGCTTTTAAGTAAAGCATTTCATTTTTAAGACTATTTACAGTTCCTGCAATGCCAATTTTATTCCTATCATCGTTTTTTGGATACTGAACAGCATTCTTTTTAAGAGCATTTTCAATTCCTACAGCACTATAATAATAAGGATTATTAGAATCAGTTGAATCTGATTTGGGACTTTTATTTATCTTTTGATTTAGATTAGATTCTGAATAATATTCATGAATAGAATCATCATCTTCATTAGATAGATTCTTTGATTTTCTTTTGTCCTTTAATCCATCATGTTCATTTTCTTTAATAGGAGATATATAATCTAGATTCTCATCATAAGAATTGATTTGATTATTTCTCTTTTCAGCACTAATAGGAACAATAACATCTGGAGATTCATCAAAAGATTCTTCTTTTTTCTTTCTTCTCGGAGCCCTATATCCTCTCATATTTTCATTACCTTCAGATTTATTATTATTTAAATATTCATTATTTATTTCTTCTAGTATATCTTCTGAAGTATTTTCTATACTTCCATGATTATTATTTATAATATCTTCTTCATAAATATTTACATTTTCATTTACATCAGTATTAGTATTATTATTAGTATTATTATTAGTATTATTAAGATTTAATTCATCTGTAGAATTAACACTTATTTCTTCTATCAATTCTTCATTTAGCTCTTTTTTAGGTTTTTCTTTGATATTTTCTTCTTTAGAAATATTTTTAGGCTTTTTATTTACTTGTTCGCTTTGAACTTTTTGATGTTTTTTACTAGATTGAGAATCATTGTTTTGGAAATTAATAGATATCTCATCACCAATATCCTTTAACCTATTCATTAAAGATTTAGCTTTATTATTCTGACTATTCTGATGATTTATATCATTTGCATGATTTATATTATTTTTATTTTGTTTATTATTTAAATTATATTGCTTAGTTTCATTAGACTTTGATAAATCATCTTTTAGTTTAAATTCCCCCTCAACTATTCCAGAATTATCAAAAGATTTATCTTCATTAGAATTTTCATTAATTGCTTTAGATTTTTCATCAAAATCAGATAGATTATCATTTTCTTCTTCTTTTTCTTCTTCGTTAAACTCTTTAAATTTATTGTTATAATCATTGGAATCATCAAGAGTTGAAGAGTTTTCTAAATCAGATGAATTATCTATTTCACTAGAATCATCCTCATCTGAATTATCATAATCATTTATATCATTAGAATCATCATTATATGAATCATCATAATCATTTATATCA
Source organism: Methanobrevibacter olleyae (assembly GCF_900114585.1). Lineage (NCBI taxonomy): Archaea > Methanobacteriati > Methanobacteriota > Methanobacteria > Methanobacteriales > Methanobacteriaceae > Methanobrevibacter > Methanobrevibacter olleyae. The sequence continues at coordinate 49,007 of NZ_FOTL01000005.1, forward strand.
TTAGAATTATCTATATTACTAGATTCATCTATAGCATCAGAATTCTCATCATAATCAGAATTTTCATTAAGATTTTTATTTAATTCCACATCATAATCAGAATTTTCATTAAGATTTTTATTTAATTCCTCATCAAAATCTTCTAAATATCTATTAATTAAATCATCTTTTTCTCTATCTTTTGGTGATTTTTCTTTAATTTCATTTATCTGGTCTTTCTTTGTTTTATCATTATCAATACCATCTTCACTACTATTATCAAGAACAACTGTAGTAACTGGATTGATCTTCATTGATTCAACATCACTAATCTTTTTCTTTAAATTTAGAACTTTAGTATTAATTATAGTTGATTCTATACTTTCTAATAATTTAGCTCTTGCTAAATCCCTATTTCTATACCAATCTGTAGACCAAATATGATAAATATTCCAACCTAAACCATTTAAAACTTGTTCTCTTAATCTATCCCTATCTCTAGCTACTTTACTAGAAGCATAATTATTGCCATCACATTGAATACCTAAAATATATTTTCCAGGATTATCAGGATCTATGATTGCTAAATCAACTCTGAAACCTGCACAACCAACTTTTTTATCAACTTGATAACCATTTTCAGATATGAAATTATATATAGCATCCTCAAATGGAGCCTCTTCATATTCCTCTTCATCAATGAATTGATTAAGTGACAAGCTTTCAGCATATTCTAAGAAACTTTGTAAGGATTTTACACCGAATGGTGGATTTGCAGTTAAATGAATGTCATGGGCTCTAAAATTAGTAAATACTACACATTTTTCTCTTGCTCTTGTAATAAGTACATTCAAACGCCTTTCTCCTCCATCTTGGTTTAAAGGACCAAAGTTTAAAGACATTTTTCCTTCTGTATCATATCCATATCCAACACTAATTAATATAACATCTCTCTCATCTCCTTGAATAGTTTCAAGGTTTTTAACAAAGAACCTTTCTTCCCTTTTATCAGAGAATAATGGTTCAAATTCAGGGTGTGCTTTCCTTTCAATCTCCAATTCTTCTAAGATTGCATTTTTTTGAGCAACAGAGAAAGTACCTACACCTAAACTCTTTTTATCACCATGTTTTTCAAAGTGTTTAAATATTTCCTTAACTAGATCTTTTGCTTCAAGTGGGTTAGCAGAACCTTCACCTCTATGATATGCAGTATTGGGATTATAATGGAATTTTAAACCTAATTCTAAATCATTATGGGAGGGAGAAGGATAAACTAATAATTCATTATCATAAAATTCTTTATTTGATATATTAATTAAAGACTCATGACGGCTTCTATAATGCCATTTAAGCATTTTAACTGGGAATGATAATTTACACAAATGAAGAATGCTTTCCATATCCAATGCTGTAGCAACTTCTTCTCCACTTTCACTATCAGTCATTTGATCAAAGAAGCTTGTTGGAGGTAATTGTTGAGTATCACCCATAACAACTGCTGTTTTACCTCTCATAAATGCACCTAATGCATCCTCAGGTTTAACTTGACTTGCTTCATCAAAAATTACAACATCGAATTCTAATTTTGGATTAGTAGGATCAAGATATTGTGCAATTGATAATGGACTCATCATAAATACTGGTTTAATCTTTTTAATTGTTCCTCCTGCCTTTTCAAGAAGAGTTCTAACAGGTAAATGACCACTTTTTCTTGTAAATTCCCCAGCTAATACTTTAGCTTCAGGATCATTTGTAGCACCATATATTTTAGGGATTTGATTATTTAATTTATTAAATATTCTTTTTCTATTAAGGTTAATGATTTTTCTATCTAAGTCTTTAAATTCACCAATACGATTTTCATGCAATTCTCCAATAAAGGTTGCTAAAGTATCATTTTCATTAAATACAATATTAAGTAAACTATCAGCAAAATTACCTAGAACTAAGGGTTTTACATCATCTTTTTTAATATTTCTTTTTTCAATAGCCTTAATAAATAATGATGCCTCTGTATTCATACATGCTTTTTTCGTATTTGAATACTGTGACCACAAGTGAAGACTTGATAATTGCCCTTTCCATTTGTTTAATTGGTTTTCCCATTTATCAAATGGCACATCTTCCGTTTCCTTTTTAAAGATAATTTTACTTCTTGGATTTAATTTAGATTCTAATTTTTTAAGATTTTCATAGAATTTATTACCTTTTTCAACATATTCCTCTATACCTGAATCAATACTATTATGTAAAAGCTCATTTGAAAGTATTTTAACAGTATTTTTAGTGAAAGTACCATTAGATATAAGATAAACAAATTTATTCATCCAATTTGCAACTTGTTTTAATTCATTGATATCTGCATTTTTACTCCATAAATCACCAAAATATGCTCTAGCAATTTCTTCATTATCTTTTAGGCTTTGTCTAATTTTTATATGATTACGTACTTTAATTAAATCATTTAAAGCCTCTTTATCACTAGGAACATTAGCATTATAAAGTTTATAAAGCTCTTCTTTATGAGAATTTCCACCAAATAAACGGAACTTTTTATTTAAATCTTTTTCTAAATCAAAGATTATCCTATCTAAATCTGCAAGAAGTAAATAATCTGTAAATTTATTAAATAATCCTGAAGCATGCTGATAATGCTCTAGCAATCTAATCAGTTCTAAAGATTTCTGAGGATTATTGAACCATACTTTAGAAAGTAAAATAGAACTGTCTACTAAGTTAGCACTTTCACTATTTAAAATATTTAATGCTGTAATTGAATCTTCATATTCTTTTAGAGTATTTGGTATTTTAATACCATAAATTTCATTGATTATATCCATTTCAAATCTAAAGTTAGCTAAAGACTCTAAACTATCTCTAATTAATAATTCTATTTCTCTTAGATCTCCAGGAAGTAAACTTTTTGGATTACAGTAACTCCAAGGATTATTCTTAGAAATAGTTGAATATAGTTCTGCTAAATTCTCTAATGATATGATTATATCATCTAAATCTTTTATTGATAAATTTTCAGCATCATTAAATCTAACTAACGGCAATAATTTATTTTTACGAGCGAAATAATCTTCTGAAGACTCTTTCATACCATATAATTCAAATGGGCTAAGATTTACCTTAGCTACTGGTGAATGAATAATCTCGGCATATTCATCTAATTGATTACGTAAATTTTCAAGTTTTCTAAGAGTTTGATCTAGTTTTAAATCTCTTGTTGCTCTTACATTAGTTGCTTTTTTAAGATTTTTTAATAATTGTTTCCTTCTTGTTTTATGGGAATGTAGCTCCAATACAAATTTTCCAAGACCTACACTATCTAGCCTGCTTTTTACAACTTCCAATGCAGCCATCTTTTCACTAACGAAAAGAACTGTTTTACCTTCAGCAATAAGCTCAGCTATTAAGTTTACGATAGTTTGTGATTTACCAGTTCCTGGAGGACCTTCTACAACTAAGTTATGACCTGCTTTTACATTTTCTATTGCTGCAATTTGTGAAGAATCTGCATCTAATACCTGATACATAGTTTTATAGTGTAATTTTTCATCAACATCTTCTTCTTCAAAGGTATCGTCATAAACATTTTTGCTAGGATTAAATATAGCTTGAATCAACTCATTTTTAGTTAAGTCCACATCTTTATGCCAACTTTCAGGATTTAAGTCATTATACATAACAAATTTTGTAAATGAGAAGAATCCTAAAGCTACATCATCTTTTATATCCCATTTGCCAAATGCTTTAATTGCCTTTTTAACCTCTAGTAAATATTGATTTACACCTTCAATATAAGATGTTTGCTCAAATTTAGGTAATTCAATACCTGCTTCACGTAATTTAGCTTGTATAGAAATATTATTTTGTATATCTTCCCCAGTCCAAGATAAAGAAAAGGAATTTCCTACTTTCTTACGTTCCATAGCTACTGGAATAAGAATAAGGGGAGCTAAATTCTTTTGTCTTGGCTTTTTCTTATCAACCCATTCTATAAAACCAAGAGCTATATAAAGAATATTATAACCTTGTTCTTGAAGCATAGTTTTAGATTGCTGGTCAATATAAAATAATCTTTTCTGAAGCTCACTTGGAGTTAAATTAGCTTTTAATGTTTTATCTGTTTCTGAGGATAAAAATTCTTTAGTTTGGTCAATGAAAGCATGAGCTTTAGATTTTTTAGTCTCTTTTTTATTAGCAGAGAAATACATTTTTTTATTTTCTAAAACAAGGATTTTATATACATTCATAGGTGATTGATTGATAATATTGAGATTCCTATTTCTTGCTTTAAAACTAAGAAGAGGGTTTCTTAAAGTTAAGTCTAAGAGTTCTTTTCTTAGATTCTTAAACTCCTTCTCAATATCTTTATTAGATATAGTGTTATTTTTTGATGGTGTTCTAAATTGCATAGTTATAATCCCTTACTTTAGAATTTTAAGAATTTTTTTAATACAATATTATTTATATTTATAGTAATTTATAAAGTTTTGTAAATAGCATTTTTTATTTAAAAACTTAAATTTTATTGAATTTAAACATAATTACTTTTAACTGATTTTAATGATTTTTTAAGAGATTATCTTTGATATTTTTTAAAAAATTAAACTAAATGACTATGATTTATAGAAATATCCATAAAATCTTCTATTTAACTAAAATAAAATATGATTTATTATTTAAATTTATTTAGTTTAATAAAATCAAAAGATGGTTTATTGTTTAAATTTATTTAGTTTAATAAAATCAAAAGATGGTTTATTGTTTAAATATATTTAGTTTAATAAAATCAAAAGATGGTTTATTGTTTAAATTTATTTAGTTTAATAAAATCAAAACATTTATATATACAATTATGTAAAATAGAAATTATATATATGATTTGCTATGATTTAGAAAGTATTTTTTTATTAATTTTTTAATTTTAAGGAGATTGAAAATGGACTATAAATCAAAATTTGGATTTGGATGTATGAGATTACCTCAAACTGATGAAAATGACCCTACTAAAATAGACCAAGAGCTATTTAACGAAATGGTAGATATTTATATGGAAAAAGGATTTAACTACTTTGATACATCTTATGCTTATCATAATGGACTAAGTGAAATAGCTATTAGAAAGGCAGTTGTAGAAAGATATCCTCGCCAATCCTATAAAATATGTGATAAGATGCCTACCTGGGCACTAAGTAGTGAAGAAGATAACGATAAATTTGTAAATACTATGCTTGAAAGACTAGGAATTGATTATTTTGATGTGTTTTTTGTACATAATATTAATATTCCTTGGTTAAAATTAGCAGAAGAATATAATACATTTGAATATGTAAAAAATATGAAGGAAAAAGGTATAGCAAAGAAAATAGGAATCAGTTTCCATGACAATGCAGATTTACTTGAAAAAGTTCTTGATAAATATGCTAATATTCTTGATATAGTACAGTTAGAACTTAACTATCTGGATTGGGAAGATCCAGCTATTGAAGCTCGTAAATGCTATAATTTATGTGTTAAACATAAGATCGATGTTTATGTTATGGAACCATTAAAAGGCGGAGTGATTGTTAATCAACCAGAGGATATTAAAAATAATTTTATAGAGTTTAATCCAGATAAATCAATTGCAAGCTTTGCAATGAGATTTTGTGCATCCTTAGAACATGTGAAAATGGTTTTAAGTGGAATGAATAAAATGGAAGATCTTTTAGATAACTGTAATACTTTTGAAAACTTTCTGCCTTTATCCGAAAAAGAGAATGAGTTTTTAGAATCACAAGCAAATAAATTGAGAGAAAAATTAGCAGTTCCATGTAGTGAATGTGGCTACTGCCTTAAAGCATGCCCTTTAGAGATTCCTATTCCGGAATATTTCACTTTATATAATCATCATAAAGTACAGCCGGAATCTAATATTTATAGGTTGTATTACGATAAATTAGGTGAAGAAAAGATTCCAGCTAGTGATTGTACTAAATGTGAAACTTGTATAGATTACTGTACACAAAAAATAAACATTCCTGATGAATTGGAAAAAATATGTGAGGATTTTAAAGAGGGATTTAGTCCTTATAGTTGAGCTTCATAATCTTTTTCTATTATAAAAAATATGAATTAATCATTAAATATTTAGATTTTATCATTGAAATATTATTAAAATTAATAAAAAAATAAAAAAAGAAAATAAATTTTTATTAAAATAATTTAAATTAATAAGATTTTTATAAAAAAGAAAATAAATTTTTATTAAAATAATTTAAATTAATAAGATTTTTATAAAAAATTATTTTAATAATCTTTCTAAAAGGAGTTTTATTAAATTAATTAATAATAAATGAAATTTTAATAAAATGATTATTCTAAACTATTAATAGCAGCTACAATCAATTGAATTGTATTTTCAACATCTTCCATGCTTGCTATGCTAACAGTTGTGTGAATGTATCTTGTAGGAACAGATAAAACACCTGTTGGAATACCTTCTTTTGTAAGGTGAATAGCTGTACCATCAGTAGTACCGCCGTCACTTACTTCAAGTTGGAATGGAATTTCTTCATTCTCACCAGTACCAATTAATAAATCTCTAATAGATTTAGGAGTGATAATTCCCCTACCACTTGCATCGATTAAGATAACAGCAGGTCCTTTTCCAATAACTACAGGAGCTTCATCAGGTTTTATTCCCGGATGATCACCAGATAATGTTACATCAAGAGCAAATGCCATATCTGGATTTAATTTATAAGAACTTACCTTTGCTCCTTTCAATCCTACTTCTTCCTGTGTTGTTCCAACACCATAAACAGTAGCTTTAGAATCTACTCTTTTTAAAACTTCCATCATTACATAACAACCAAGACGATTATCTAAAGCTTTAGACATTATCAAGTTATTTGGAAATGCTTCAAACCAAGATTTAAAGGTAATTGGATTTCCAATAGAAACCATTTCTTCTGCCTGTTCTTTATCTTTTGCTCCAATATCAATAAACATTTCATCAAAAGGAACAACTTTTTTTCTTTCTTCAGGTTTAGTAATATGAGGAGGTTTAGAACCAATCACTCCAGTTACATCCCCATTTTTAGAGTGAACTACAACTGTTTGATTCATTAACATTTGGTCATTAATTCCACCAATTGTTGAAAATTTAATATATCCATTATCATCAATATATCTTACCATTAATCCAATTTCATCCATATGAGATGCAAGCATTACTTTTGGCCCTTTTTTAGAAGAACCTTTTTTAGTAGCTATTACATTACCCATTGCATCTGTTTCAATATCATCAACTACATCTTTTAATTCTCTTTTAATAATCTCTGCAATCTTTTCTTCAAATCCAGAGATACCTGGAGTCATACAGAGCTCTTCTACTAATTTAATTTCTTTTTCAAAAGACATATATTTCACCTTATATATTATATAATTAGTTTAATAAGTTTATAAAATTTTCTTATATTAATATGATATATTAAAAGTTTAATAAATTATTTTAGAGGCCTGATGATTTTAGTTTTTTATGAGGATTGTTCTATGGATGTCTTTAACTAAAATTCCTCTGATACTATAAATTTGCCTAAAATACATTCAAAATAAAGGATTTTTTCAACTGATTTTGGCATATATTCCTATATGAATAATTTTAAATATTTCTTTTAACAAACTATAATTTAGGTTTTTGGTATCTAAATTTAATCTATACTCCATTTAAAATAGAAAAAGAATTTTAAAACTTAAATAAAACTAATAAAAAACTTTTAAAATAATCTATAAGATAATTCCAATCTGTGATTTGATGGATTCTAAGAAAACTTACATATATGTAATTATTATTGCAGTACTTGCAAATTTTTTAGCAGCATACACCTCAAATACTGTTGTAATGGCACTACCTCAAATAGCATATGAACTTAAATTAAGTAATATAATGCAAAATTGGATTGTAACTATTTACTTAATAACAATAGCTGTTTTAAGTGTTCCCCTTGGAAAAATAGCTTCAAAAAAAGGATTTAAAAGATCATTCATATTTGGTTCAATAATATTCTTTTTAGGAGCAATAGGAACAGTATTAGCTAGCGATATCCCAAATTTATTTTTCTTTAGAATATTTCAAGCTATTGGAGCATCATTCACATTTGTTTGTGCATTGTCTATGATTGTAAGTGCAGTACCTCCAAACAAAAGAGGAGCCGCAATTGGAATCAATATTGCATCAGGCCACATTGGAATAAGTTTAGCTCCAGTACTTGGAGGTTTTCTAACATATAATTTTGGATGGAGAAGTATCTTCATTATAACATTTCCAATAAGCATTCTAATCATTCTATTTACAATATTTAAAGTTAAGGATGAATGGAAATTAGGTGAAGATGATAAAATCGATACAATAGGTGGAATAGTCTATGCTTTAGGGATTACAACATTTATTTATGGATTTACAACTCTCAATCAACTTAAAGGTTTGATTTTTACAACAATTGGAATTATAATCCTTCTTTTATTCATAATTTTTGAGATTAAATCTGAAACACCTATATTCGATATATCTCTCTATAAAAATAAGATATTTACACTATCAAATATTGCCTATTTATTTAGTTATATTGGAGTATTTGCTGTAACTACCATCATGAACTATCACTTTCAGTATATAAGATCTTGGAATCCAGATATAACAGGTTTAATCTTATTAGCAACCCCTCTAACACAGTCAATTATTACTCCATACAGTGGTAGATTATCAGATAGAGTCAATCCACAAAAATTATGTTCATTTGGAATGTTTATAGTAACTATTTCATTAATTATACTAGTGTCTGTAAATAGTAAAACTGATTTATGGATTATAGTATTTGCACTAGCTATGGAAGGGCTAGGTTATGGTTTGTTTTTATCTCCAAATACAAATAGCATTATGAGTAGTATTCCTAGGGAAAATACAGGTATGGGAAGTGCAGCAGTAACAACAATACGTATGATTGGTCAAACATTGAGTATAGGATTGTTAAGTCTAGTATTTGCAATTGTAATGGGTAATGTATTGATCAGTCCTAAAGTCTATCCAGAATTAGCTAAAAGTTGTCAAATAACCTTAATTATAGGGGTAGTATTGACTATTATTAGTTTAATTGCCTCTTTAATATCCATGAAAATAAACAATAAAAATTCATTAAAATTAAGTTTAAATTGATTTTAATATATTAAAATAATTTAGACTTTAAACATTTAAATGATGATTATTTTTCCTGATTTAAAATTTCATTTTGTTTTTCAATTAAACATTTTAAATCATTATTAATTTGATTTTGATTATTAATTAACTGTTTTAATTCTTCATTAGTTTGTTTTTGTTCTTCAATTAAATTATCTTGGATTTTAATTCTTTGCTCAAAGTTTTCAGCATTTCCTTTAAATTTTCTATTCATAAGAGCAACTGCTAAAGTAGCAGTACCTATGCCAGATAGAATATAACCACTCCATACAAGGAATATATTCGAAAATTTACCTATAACACTATTACCTAAAACAGTATAACCATTACTTGTAAAAGCATTACTTATCATAACAACTGAATCAAGAACACCTACACTTTCACTAAGACAAGTAAGGACAAAAGCAATTATAATAATTACAAATAATAATACTGCAGTATATCCAATTCCTTTATCTCTAGTATATTTAATGAAATTCTTATAAAAATATTTAATGAAATAAATATCTATGAAAATGTGAATTAATTGGATGAAAAATACAATGAAAAACAGAATATTTGAACTATTTTTAGGTATATATAATGCATAAATCGTAGCAATAGGCATCAAAGCTAGTAATATTAATTTATTTTCTCTTTCATATAATGCAACACAAACAACTGTTGATACAAATACATCCATCATTAATAATTCGTTAAATTCAATATGCATATAGAATATGATATTTATAACATTAGCTAAAAGCAATGTAGCCATAACTAAATAGAATATTTGTTTTAAAGTTTGAAGTTCTTCTTGAGGTATAAGATTATCTTGTGCATCTGTTCCAATTTCTTTATGATTTTTAATTTTATTTTTAATAAATGTTACGACATATGATATAATATAAATAGAAATTATTATTCCTATTGATACTATAATGCCTGTTTCTAGTTGATTCATAATTATTCTCTTATTTTAAGAAAAATCACAGCTTGTAAAATAATTACTAAAGAATTATTTAAACTCTTGCTATCTTTTTCTTTTTTTATTTATAATATATTTTGTGCTTCTTTTTTATATTTTTTGCAATGAGCAAAAACACTCATTTCAGTTTCAATTTCAATTCTTTAGATGAAATATGTAATGATTTAATAAAATATAATTAAATGCTATCACTCCAGCCATTATAATTAAAAACAATTATAAAATACTTTCATATTCAGAGTAATGATTAATGTTTATTAATTCATTGGGATGATTCTCTTCAACACCATAGAAATCAAAGCCATCTGCAAATATTTCTCTTAAAATAGGATTTAAATTATCGTCTTTATCTTTAAGATACTTGATTAATTCTTTTCTATCTGCAGCAAAAGGCATTCCCAAACCTTTAGCTGTATCTAATTTTCCTATTTTAATTCTTCTAAGAACAGAAATAGTTTTTTTAGGATTGTTGGAATTTAAAATAGTGTTTATAATACTGTTAAATGTTTTTGTGCTAACTGTAGGCTGGTCTCCTGTAACACATAAAGCTATATCTGATGAGATATTTTGAAGACCATTTAATAAAGATAGAGAAAGACCTACATCAATAGGATCATTTTTAACAATCTTTAGTCTATCATCATGAATATTATTAATAAAGGGTAATATTTCTTCAGAGTAATGACCAAGAACAACGATACATTCATGGATATTTTCAGTATTTAATACATTATGAATTGTAGTTTCGATAATGGTATTTGAATATTCCTTTGATTTTAGTGGAAGTGTAAGTTTATTTTGTAGAGGAATATTTCTTTCTTCCTGGTCCTTTCTCATTCTAGAATTTTTTCCAGCTGCAGTAATTACCGCTGAGACTGTAAGCATAGTATTACCTTAAATAAATTATTTTAATTTAATTAATATAAAATTAATTATTATTTTCCTAGTTAAATAATCTTAATTTTAATTAATAGAAAATTTCCTAGTTAAATAATTTTAATTTAATTAATATAAAATTAATTATTATTTTCCTAAAAATAATCTTAATTATTTGTTGTGTTAGTACTATCAGTATTATTAGTACTATTAGTACTATTTTTTATATGGTCATTAGGAATTAATTCATAAATGTTGGTATAAATTCTCATACCTGCACCTGAACCTTCAGTCCACATTTGGATTTTAATAGGATAATCAAGAGTATTGTTTACCTTAATTCCAGTAGAAGGGCTGAAACCATAAAGCACTGCATCACGTCCAGAATCCATACCAATAGGTAATGCAAATCCTAAAGATAAAACAGCATTTCTTAAAGATCTTGCTGGCGGACATACTCCATGAGTAGCCATTCCAGATTCTGCTTTTGATTCAGGAACTGCGCTGAAACCAATTCCATCTCTTCCAGAGCTTCTAGCATTAGATGGAATAATTGTATCATTCCATGCTTTTACAAACTGTTTAGCATTATATTCTCTGTTTCTATCGTTGTATTGTGGATGAGAATCTAAATAGGTATATGTACTTGCTACTTTAGTTTCTGTATAATTTTGGCCATAAATAATTACAGGAGAACCACCAGGATATTTGATAGAGTAATTATATGCCTCAGGGAAATGCTCTTTAAGTTCCTTTGGAGATATATAAGTTCTATTATCATTAATACCAGCTACACAGAATTCTAAATTATATTTAGAACCTTGCCCATAGTGATTATACCAATATTTTAAGGTTTCAACATTAACCATATCACCAGGTATAGTATCATTAGTCATGGTTTTTGGGTCAATATGACCAACAGTTTGATTAGTTTTATTATTTATAATATCTATTCCATCTGGAACTATTTTAGCTTGAGTATAAGGACTATTATATCCCCATACAAACTCTCCAGGTGGATTAACTGTAATTTTATCTTTATCTACTGTTACATAACCTGGACCTTCAAATCCTTCAACTATACCCTCGTTACTTACATTTCCAACAAGTATTTCAGATTGTGGAGTTGGAACTGCACCAGTAGCTATAGAGAAAAAGGCATCTTCAAATTCTCCATTTCTTATTTGGGTAAATAATGATTCTAAATTTGAAACAATAGGATACTTGTTAATCTTATTTTTATCTATAATATTATCTCCTGCAAATACAGTTGAACCGTTATCATATTTTGATATTTCAGACATATCCTGTTGATGAGTTGTGGTAGTTGCAAGAGAAATCGGTATTATAAGCATGATAATGACAATCAATGCAATGAATATTTTAAACGAGTTTCTTTTTAATAAACTATCTAAGCTAATACTTACACTTCCTTAATAACAATTTTATTGATTTAATGATATTTAAAATCTTAACAATTTTTAATTATTTAAATAATTATTCAATAGATATTTAAAATCCTAACAATTAATTATTTAAATAATTATTTAATAGATATTTAAAATCTTAATAATTTTTAATTATTTAAATAATTATTTAATGAATTTTATATTATGAATAAATTTAGATTATAATCTTTTATTAATCTTCGAATAATAATCTATTTTCTTTATGATTAAAGGAATCACAAATTTCTTTTAATCTGTCTTGTATTTTTATAATATTTTCTTGACCGTTTCCTCCAATTAGAATAGAGGGATTATGTGAGAATTCAGCAACAAAACCAATTATTTCATCAAGATTATTTGCTATTTCAATTCTACCTTGATAATCAAGAGCATGCAATCTAAATTTAGCTTGATCTAAAGTATCCTCTAAACCAGGAAAGAGAATTATGGCCTCTGGATTAGCATTTACAACTTCATTTAGAATGTCTAATCTATGGTTCTCATTATGTCTTGGAGTACCTATAAATACTGCTGCAAAATCAACTTCTTCAAGTATTGCTTTAATTGCATCAGAATTGTCAGATTTTCCAATATATATTTCACAATCATTTAATTTCAATACTTCTAAACGGCCTTCTACTGGTTTGAAGTTTTCTAGAGTATTTTTAATTATCTTTTCATCAATTTCGAAAGTATTTTCACTGATAAAATTTGTTATAGCTTCACTAAGACCTGCATTTAATTTATTAAATTTACCAAAAAGGTCTAAATCATAATCTGTTTTGCTATATTCAATAGCTAATCTAGAAAGTTCTCTAAATTCTTCTTTATATTCTTGATTATTATTGATAAATATAATTTTATCAGCAAAAAATTCCTTTAAAGAGTTTTTATATCCTTCCATTGAGCCATGAACATTCATATGGTCATTTCCCATATTTGTTAATGCAATTAAATCAAAGTCAAAGCAATGATTACAGAATCCTACTGTCATATCACAAACTTCAACAAGTAAAAAATCATAATCTTGCTTATCTGCTTCTAAGATAAGGTCATAGTAACCTTCGAAGCCACCTCCAGCATTACCTCCTACCAATACATTCTTACCGGCATTTTCTAAAATTTCTTTAATCATAGAAACAGTAGTAGTTTTGCCATTAGTACCAGTAACACCAATAGTGAAGATATCTCTATGTTTAGTTTTTACATCACAGAGTAATTTTCCAGAGTTTTTATAATGCTCTGCAATTTTACTACCCCAAATACTAGGACTTAAAACAACAGCATCGCATGAATCTATTTTTTCCTGATTATTAAAACCTAAATCAATAGATAAATTATCCTTAACAAAGCTGATTTTATCATTTTGAGGTGAAATATCTACACTTGAAAGGGATATTGGTAAGTTATCTAGATTTATATTTACGTTTAAATCTGTAGCATAAACTTCCCAACCATATTTTAATAAGGAATTTAAAGCTTTTTTACCTTCCACACCTAAACCAATAACTGCTGCTTTCATGATTTCAACTTTTGATTATTTTATCTATTAACCATAGTGAAAAAATTAAAAATACACTTTAAAACTATGAACAAGATATTGATTAATAAATTAATCAACAATATGTAAATACTTTTGTATATTCTTATTAATAAAAGTTAGTATATTTTCAAATTAGTTTATTAATGTATATAAAAAATTTATAGTGTATTTTATCATTGCTACTATTATAAAAAACTATACAATGAGAAAATTTAAAGTAGAACTTAAAAAAAGTATTAAAAATTCTAAAAAAAGCAAAAATAAGAGCTTTAAAAGAATAAGAAAAGTAAAAATAGTAAGAAAAATAAAATTAGGAACCTTAAAAGAATAAAAAGTAAAAAAAGTAAGAAAAATAAAACTAGGAACCTTAAAAGAATAAATAAAGTAAAAAGAGTAAAAATAAATAAAAAAGTTAAAAATCTAAAATGAGTTCAATTGGAGCATGTTTAGAATTATTTATTTCATTTAAGATAGTGCAAGATTTAACTTTGTCTTTTAATGATTTAGAAACAAAGAAATAATCTAAACGAGAACCTTCATTGTCTTTGCGAGCTTCTTGATTTTTCCATGAGGTATATTGCTCACCTTCATCATTAAACAATCTAAATGCATCAACAAATCCAAAAGATTCTAATTTATCTAAGATTTCCCTTTCACCATCTGTAAAAGTAATTTTTGTATCTAAATTAGAAATGTCTTTTTCTTTATGAGCAATATTAAAGTCACCAGCAATAATTAAGTTTTTATCACTATTTTTCTGAGCAAAATGTAAAAAATTATAAAGATATTCTAATTTCTCTTCTAATTTAGCTTTATTTCCACTACCTAAAGGAGCATAAATATGAATCAAAGTAAAATTATCATATTCTAAAACTGATGCTCTGCCTAATGCATCATTAGAAGATTTAAAAAATCTTTTTATAATATTTGGTTTTTCTTTAGTAAAAGTAGCTAATCCACCAGTTCTAGTACTTTCACCCTTTAAAAAATAATAATAATCATAATCGATTTTATCCAAGAATTTTTTATCCATTTTCTCATAATCTGTTTTTGTTTCTTGGAATAAAATTACATCAGGTTCTTTTTCAAAAATAGGATTCAGATCTTTATTTTTAATACGAGTCCTAATACCATTTGCATTCCATGAAATAATCTTTAATTTACTCATTATCTTGCTTCCTAAAACTAAATAAATAAAATAAATACAATATTAATTAATTTAACCCTATTTTAAAATTAATTTAATATAAAAATTGTTTATAACGAATTACTTATAAACTAATATAATATTAATTTTTGAATAATATAAACTTATTGTAGTAATTTTTTTCAACTATAAAATTAGATAATGAATATAAACTTATTGTAGTAATTTTTTTCAGCTATAAAATTAGATAATGAATAATAATTCATAATCTTAATATATAATAATTTGTAAATATATTAATAAACCTATTAATTTAATGATTATATGAATTTGGTGGTTATATGGATTATAAAATAGAAGATAATAAAAAAATTGGAATAGGTTTAAAGAATAGATTAAACCTTAGAAGATTACCTGTAGCTATAAAATTTTTCAATAATGAAAATGAAATTCCAGAGGGTATGGAAAGAATAGATGAAAAAATAAGACATTGTGAAATGGTTACAAAAGCAGCTGATGGAGAATCATTCTATTCCACTGCAGAGGAACAAAAATGTAAAGGCGGATCTTCTGCAATGGGCTTAGAAGATGTTCCTCCAAAAATACTTAGTGGTGAATTTTATCATACTTTAGGTAGATTTGATAGTTTGGAAACTGCTAAATCTGTAGTTGACAATATACCTAGAATAGAAGAAAAAAGTGCAGGGATATTATATGCTCCTTTAGAAAATGCCAATTTTATTCCAGATGTTGTTATTATTATAACCAATGCTAAAAATGGAATGGAAATTGCACAAGGTATAGTTTATAATAATGGTGATAGAGTAAGACCTAGCTTTGCAGGTATTCAATCTTTATGTGCTGATGCAGTAAATGGCCCTTATATTAGTGGAAAACCTAATGTTACTTTAGCATGTAGTGGTTCTAGAGCTTATACTGACTTAGATGATGATGAATTAATCATTGGTTTAGCTAAAGACAATTTAAAACCATTAGTTGATGCATTTACAAATATTTAGTATAATTTTATGTAAATATTTAATATAATCTAATGTAAATATTTATTATAATTTTATGTAAATATTTAATATAATCTAAATGTAAATATTTGTTATAATTTTATGTAAATTTTATGTAAATGTTTAGTATAATTTTATGTATTAATTTAGTTATATCTAATTATAACTAATATTTTCTTATTTTCCTTTTTTTAAAACTTTAATTTAGCATTAATACTTAAGGAATATTAAAAGCTGGCTTATTTTTACTATCTTTATCATTATCTTTCTTAGTACAAAAAGTTCTAAAGTCACAGGCATTACATGTTCTTTCTTCTGCTTTTGCTTCCCAAGAGTCTTTAATACTAAATCCATTCATCTCTTTTATTAAAGAAGATTCTATATCATTTACTACCTTATCAAATTCTTTTAATGAATTTTTCATTAAATCATCATTAAGGTTAATTATTCTAATTGATCTATCCATTTTAAATTTATCTGATAAATCTCTATGAATAGGTAAATCAAGTTTCTCATCCCAATTGATTAATTTAAGCCAATCTTCTTTAGGAACAAATTCTTTAGATATATCAGTTCTATTATTTTTCAAGTCATCCCTTATTGCTACTAAGTCATCTGTAGATGGAACTAATTCATTTAAATAGAATATTATACCTACTACTGGTTTTTCAGAGTCTTGCTGATTCTTTCTAAGCCATGCATATGTTAAAATCTGCCATTCTTGTTGTATCCAAGCTTTATAATTTAAATATTCTTCAGAATCATTTATATCTCCATTAATCATCATTGATTGAATTTTAGAGAATTCCTCTTTAGATGGTGCACTTGGTCTTCTCATACCTTTATAATCGATTATTATTTCATATTCATCTAATCCATTTACAAATAATTTTTTAAATTCTTCATTTTTAGATAAATAATCCAATAATATGTTTTTTTGACTTGAATTTAAAAATGAGTCTAATGTTTGCTGAAATGATTGATTATTAGTTTTTTGAGATTCCCTCTCTAGCTTTTTAGAACTTAAAACATCAACAACACCATTTATTGAATAATAATCAGATCTAGTATTTTCATTTTTCAATGGCCTTAAACCCTTTATTAATACTTCTGTATCATCAATTAAAGGGAATAAGTGAGGTCCCCAAAGATTTATAGAACGTTCTAATCTAGCACTGTATATATTATCTTTAGGTCCATAATTATCAATATATTCATATGGAGGGTTTAAACCTTTAACCTTTAATCTTTTTGTTATTAATTCTTCAATGGGGTGAATTTCACTTTCCCAATCCCAAGGAAACTTTAATGAATCATCTTTAGAATATTTCTTCCACTTTAAAAATGCTTCTTCTAATGTACCATGGATAAATTCACCAAACCACAATTGAATAGGCATTGAAGGTGGAAGATTACCTTTGTTTTGATAACGGTATTGTAAATTACAAGTTAAAAATGATAATAAATCACCAGTTAAACTATACTCTGGTATAATATATTCCTTAGATCTAGTTGATAATTTCATCTTTACACCTATACTTTAAATTAATTTTATAAATAATTTCAATATAAATTTTAATTTTTAATTCCTTTGTTAAAAATTATAAAATTTAATATTTAATATAAATTTTAATTTAATTCCTTTGTTAAAAATTATAAAATTTAATATTTAATATAAATTTTAATTTTTAGTTCTTTTTTTAAAAATTATAAAATTTAATATCATCTACTTAAAATAATAACTAATTAGATATTTAATATCATTTACTTAAAATAATGACCAATTAAATTAAATAAATATTATCAAAACCTATAAATTCTTCATCCCTATTCCAACCTAATGCAACATTAGGTATTTTCATATGTTTATCATTTTGATTATATCCATCAATGTTTGGATTTAATCCAACTAATAGCAAAACATCTTTGGCTCTTGAAAATGCAACAAAATATAATCTTGTCAAATCATCAAAGGCACAGTCCTTTGAATCTCTTTCACTAGTTGACAATGAACTGTATTTTCTTACCCTATCTTGAATAATGGAAGAAGAATCTGGGTTTTTAGGAAATCTTAAATTTGAATCTCTTGATAAATTTTTCTTAAAGCGTGCCCCTACATCTACTATAACAAGGGGAAACTCTAGTCCTTTAGATTGATGAATGGACATTATATTAAAGCGGTTTGAAGGAATTACTTCAAAATAATTTTCATCAATTTGTACTCCGCCAGTTGCTATTGGTACAAAAATATTTAATAAAGCCTCATCAATAGATTCCTTTTCTACCTTAGTTGATGAGAAATGAATATTAGCAGAGTATTTATTAAAGAAACTTGTTTGAGCGATTGTTTGTGTTATTGCTTTTAGGTAAACTACTCCTTCATCATCTTCTTGTAATTCTGGAATCCAACTAACTAGTTTATAAGCCAATTCCATTAAACTTGCCTTTTCAGGCCATTTTAAATTTTCTTTATTTTCAGAACTAAATGGATGTCTTATTTTCCAATGATTAACGAATTCTTCTAATGAAACTGGAGAATGAGGTTCTGAATTAACATCATTAATATAAGAATTTGCCTTTCTACGCCAAAGGGCCATATTTCTACTTGCAGAATTTGGTAATTTATCATTAGTTTTTTGATATCTTGAATCCGGATCTATACATTCTAAGATTAAACCACAGAAAATAGTTACAGAATCGATGTTTTGTAAATCTTGCCCTCTTGGATTAAAAACTTCAATGGGGTTTCTTAATTTTTCTAAATGTTTTTTTAAGATAAATGGAAATGTACGGCTACCAGTAGATGTAATTTCCTTAGGAGAATATGTTAAAAATGCAACGTCATCAGCTGAACCATTTTCATCCAGTTCTATTATAATTTCCTTTTCATCTTTAGCTAAATCAAATCCACTATCCCTATAATTAATTAAACTATCTTTATTGCTTGAATTAAATTTTTTATTATCATCCTTTGTTAAAACTCTTTTGATTTTTCTTTTAACAACTCCATTCTTATTTAGCTCATCAACGAATTTTGCTAAATCATTTGCAAGTAATTGTTCACTTTTTCTAAACATTCCCAGAACAGGTACTTTGTTTATAGTTATATCAGATTCATCAATAGATCCTTCCCCATTATTTTGAGGAAATTCAATTTTAGGTTTTTCTTTTACACGTGCTAATTGATATTCACTATCTAGTTCAACAAAATCATTACATAAATCTATAATATTTTCTGAAGAGCGATAATTGGTTTTTAGATTAATTTCCTTAGCTCTGATTCCTATTTTATCAATTCTTTCAATGAAATTAGTAAATAGATCTACACTAGCTCCTCTAAACCTATATAATGATTGATCATCATCTCCTACTACAGTAATGTTTCCACCATTCTTTTGAGCAGATTCTGCGATTTTAAAGTAAATGCTTTCTTGTAATAAGTTTGTATCTTGATATTCATCTACTAAAATGATTTTTATTTCATCAAGAAATACACTTAAACTATCTGAATTTAACCTCTTTAAAAATTCAGTTTCTAACATAGCAAAATCATATATATTTTGGCTTTTAAGTCTTTCAACATATTCTAGAATTAATTTCAAAGCTATTTGTCTTCCTATATCTTTATGTGAAAGATCTTTTAAGATATCATTTATATCTATCATATTGTAATAGATGTGCTCTTTTATTTTAATTAGTGTATCAGCCATCATTGTTAAATTTTTTATCTTAGGCTTTTGCTCAATATTAGATTCTTTTCCACTTACTTCAGCTAAATACTCTTGTAAAGCTTCATTTTTATATCTATTATCTTTAATCAAGCATTCATTTATCATAACTGAATTAGCTACAAAGTCCTCTATTAGAATAGGTTGACTAGTACCTGATTTTCTATGAACTCTTAATAACTCATCTGCTACACTATCAATTGTTCCTATATTAATTTGATTAAAATCAATTTTATTAATATCTTTTATTATTTTATCATCAGAGATTTCACCATTAAACATTTTATCCATATAATTAGCAATTAATTGGCTTTTTATTTTGTCTCCCCAACTTAAAATACGAGATAAAAGTTCATTAGCTGCTTTTTTTGTAAAAGTAGTTGCTAATACTTCTTTAGGTGATACATCATCGACAAAAATAAATTTTAATATTTTTAAGACCATAACAGTAGTCTTACCAGAACCTGGACCTGCTACAATGAATAATGATTGATCTTTACTAGAAGAAATAGCTAATTTCTGGTCCTCATTTGAAGAGATATCTCTTTTTAAAACATTTACAACAATTTCTTCAAATTCTTTATACTCTATCATTTTAGCCCCCAGATGCTTAAATAATTTATAGCTTTTAATAAGCTTAAAACTTAAATAATTTATAGCTTTTAATAAGCTTAAAACTTAAATAATTTTAAACTTTAATATTAATAAGTATTATATTTCTCTATATAAATATAGTTTTCATATAGAGCAAATGAAAAATAATATTTCAAATTAAGTATCTATTAATTATATATTGTTATTTTTAATTTAAATAAATTAATGGTAAGTTTTATAAATCTAATAAGCAAATATATATTTATTAAAAAAATTAATATTAATTTTAAATATTAAAAATAATAAGAATGCTTAATAAAATAAGAAAGTTCTATTATAAAAGAATATTTAATTAAATAAGAACATTTTATTATAAAAGAATATTAAATAAAATAAGAACATTTTATTATAAAAGAATATTTAATAAAATAAGAAAATTCTATTATATTAAATTTTTTAAATCAATCTATTAAATTTAAAATTACTTTTATTGATTATCATGACAAATAAAGATGAAATGGAAAATATTGATAAGTTTAAAAATGATATATTCTTTAGACGAAAAATCGAACATGTAGAAACAATTCCTGCAAAAGAAGCTATTTATAAAAAAGTAGATAATTTAGAGAAAAAAATATTGAATTACCTTGAAGATAAAGGAATTAAATTATACAAACACCAAGAACTAGCTATTAAAAAATCTAGAGAAGATAAAAATATCATTATTACAACACCAACAGCAAGTGGAAAAACTTTATCTTTTAATTTGCCTGTTTTAGAAGAACTTATTAAAGATAATGATGCATGTGCATTATATATTTACCCTGCAAAGGCATTATCTTATGATCAATTAAAAGTCTTAAGAAGATTTGATGAAGAATTAGAGCTTGACTTAAATGTTAACCCTTATGACGGAGACACACCAAAAGCAAAAAGATATAAAATACGTCAGGAATCAAGGGTAATTCTCACAAATCCCTATCAAATCCACTATATTTTACAATGGCATCATCAGTGGAAACGTTTCTATTCTAATTTAAAGTATATAGTTATAGATGAAGCACACTACTATAAAGGTATCTTTGGTTCTAACGTTGCTTTTTTAATTAGAAGACTTAAAAGAATAGCTAATTTTTATGGATCTAATCCAAAATTTATTCTATCCTCTGCAACACTTGCAAACCCATTAGAACTTGCAGAGAAGTTAACTGGTGAGGAATTTGAACTAATCGATAAGGACAGTTCTCCCAGTGGTGAGAAGGATTTTATTTTATATAACCCTTATAAAAAATTAGCAGCTAATTCAGATGATGCAAATTTATCTATACATCAAGAAACTGAAAGAATATTTTTATACCTATTATTAAAAGATATACAGACTTTATGTTTCACATCATCAAGAAAGATAGCTGAATTAATAGCTTTATGGGCAAAAAGAGATATGGAACATACTAAAAAGAAATATGCTGATAGAATTTCTGCATATAGGGCAGGATACTTAGCAGAAGATAGAAGAGAAATTGAAGATGGCCTTAAATCAAGAAAATATTTAGGGGTTACTTCAACAAATGCTCTTGAATTAGGTATTGATGTAGGTAGTTTAGATGCAGTAATTATTTCAGGTTTTCCAGGGTCTATGATTTCAACTTGGCAACAGGGAGGAAGGTCTGGTAGGTCAAATCAAAAATCTCTCGTAATTCTAGTTGCCTTTGAAAATCAACTAGATCAGTACTTCATGAAAAATCCGGAATTTTTCTTTGATAAACCTCATGAAAATGTTGTAATTGACTTAAAAAATGAAAAATTATTAAATAATCATATTATATGTGCAGCTAATGAATTGCCTCTTAGCCAAGAAGAACTTAAAGATGTATTTGATGTAGATGAAGATTTTCTAGAAGAGATAATTCAAAATAGAGATTTAAAGAAGAATAGTTCTGGAATTTATATTTATCCATATGATGATAATCCTGCATTTGAATTTTCCTTAGACAAAATTTCAAATGAAATATTCAGTGTAATGAATGGAAATCAGTTAATAGAAAAAATAGAAAGGTCTCAAATGTATAGGGAAGCTCATGAAGGAGCTATTTTAATAAATAAAGGTCAAACTTATATTGTAACTGATGTGAACTTTAAAACACATTATATCAATGTTATAAAAAGAGATGTAAATGCACATACAATTGCACTTAAAAGAACTCAAACAAAGATTATTAAAAAAATTAAAAAAGTTAAAATAGGAGACTTTACAGTTCATTATGGTGAGTTGGAAGTAGAGGAAGATTATTATAAATATAAAAGAATGGAATTTTCTAAAACAATTGGAAGCTATGTTCTTGATTTAGCTCCATTAAAATTTAAAACTAAAGGATTGTGGTTTACTATTCCAGATGGCCTTAAAGAAGCTTTAGAAGATAAATATGAAAATGAAAATGAAGTATTTCTAGGAGGCCTTCATGGAGTAGAACATGCTTTAATTGGACTATTCCCACTTCATGTTATGTGTGATAGATTCGATATAGGGGGACTTTCAACTAATTATCATGAAGACACACAAGAAGCATCTATTTTTATTTATGATGCTTATGAAGGTGGAATTGGCATCTGTGAAAAAGCGATAGAAGTATTTAGCAAATTAACAAATTCTACAAGGAATTTGCTTAAAAGATGTGAATGTGAAAACGGTTGTCCTTCCTGCATCTACTCTCCAAAATGTGGAAATGATAATAAGCCATTACATAAAAAAGCTACTGAGTTTATTTTAGATTATATCTGGGAGGAAATGAATAAGTTATCTCCAGAGGAATTGTCTGCCTTAGAAAATCAAGCTATTAGAGATGATATTTCATATAATGAAACTTATTATAATCAGAACAGTCTTATCAGTGAAAATAATACTCAGGATAAGCCCATTAAGTCAAATACAAGTTCAATTACAAGATATGATGAAGAAAATAACGAAGTTAATAATCCGTTAGATGAGGAATATAATGATGCATTAGAAGAATATAATAAAGCAAATTATACTATTGCTAAGGAGATTCTAACTAATATCATCATTAAAGAAGATAGTGCAGATGCATATTATCTCATTGGAAAAATACTCAATAAGCAAGAAGATAAAACAGGAGCCTTATCTTTTGTTAAAAAAGCTATTTCAATAGATTCAGAACATGAAGCAGCTAATGAATTTTATTTAGAATTAAAAAGTTATTAAAAATAATTTTAAAAATTATAGTATAAGTTTAATAATATATAAAACATTATATATTTAAGAAACAAAGAGTTATTTATATTCATAAGGGCGATATAATGAAAATTAACAATGAAAACAAAGATGAAATTAGAGAACAAATCAATACAGATATTAATACAATCTTAGAAAAACACGAACTACCTTATAGAATGGATGGAATTTCAGTTATGAAAACATCTAAGGGAACTAGCTTTTTAGGAAATATTAGAGTTCATGACCCTAATAAAGTTAAAGCAGTGAGATTTGAAATTGAAAAATATTTAGATAAATTTGGAAAAACTGTGATTAATTCAAGAGATGTTCTTCCTTGTTGTGAATTACCTTACACTTATATAACATTCCATATTAACTTTGATGAATAGATCAATTTAAAAACATATATGTAAAAATTAAGATTAATAAAATTCAATAGATAAAAAATTAAAATCAATGAAATCCAAGAGATAAAAAAAATTAAAATCAATGAAATCCAAGAGATAAAAAAAAATTAAGAATAATTTATTATACATGATACTATGTCATTAGGTAGAAAAGAACATGAAGCATATCTGGAATATGTTTTATCAAAATCACTATCTTCAGCTAATCCATCTAAAGAAACTTATCAAAGAGCTCAAAAAGATTCTCCTACATATTTTGATAATTTAAAACTTGGATTAATGAATAAATATAAAGATTGGGATTTATTAGATATAGAAGGCAGTACATTAATCGAAAATGTCTATGGAGAAACTTTAAAAATTTCAAGGCGAGAAAAAATAGATTTTTCTTTAGAAAATAAGAGAAAATCTATTAAAAATGAATTAGTTTCTAATTTAAAATTAGTTCCAGGTATAGGTATACAAACTGAATTAAATCTTAAAAGAAATGGATATGATACTCTTTATGATTTATTAGATTATGATATCTACTCTAAAAATGCCGAGATATTAATTGATAAGATAGAAAAGAACTGTTTTATTAAGGAATTTAATTTATTAAAAGAATTAAATAAATATCCTAATTCTAAAAATAGCACTTTAAAGGCTTTAAATTCACTTAATCCATTTAATCTTAAATTTATGGATATTGAAACCCTTGGATTGTCAAGTGCACCTATAATTTTACTGGGAATTGCTGAGATAAAAGGTAAATACATAGAATCCAATCAATATCTGCTAAGAACAAAAGAAGAAGAACCTGCACTTATTGAAGCTTACTTGTCACATATTGATGAAGCTAGTGTTCATGTTACATATAACGGTGCAAGTTTTGATATTCCATTTATTAAAAATAGAGCTAGATTATATAGGATGAACTGTAATCTAGATCAAACTCATTTTGATTTAATCTATCCTGCAAGGAATTTATGGAAGGATGTTTTACCTAATTGTAAATTAACTACTATTGAAGAGTATTTATTTAATATAAAACGTATTGATGATGTTCCTGGAGCCTATATTCCAGGTTACTATGAAAGCTATTTATCTACTAAGAATATTGGTCCTTTAATTCCTATTATTGAGCATAATCGTATGGATATCGTTTCTCTTGCTGATTTTTTAATGAAAATATATGAAGAATCTTTTAAATAAATGAGATATTCCTTTTTTATATGAAAAATCTTTAAATAAATGAGATATTCCTTTTTTATATGAAAAATCTTTAAATAAATGAGATATTCCTTTTAAAACATAGGAAAATAAATTTAATTTATTTTTTATAAAGTTGTTGAGTAATAAGATTTTTAAAATTAGTATTATAATTATCTAAATATAATCTAACTTAAAAATATGGCTTTAATGATAATAATAATTACTATTTTTTATTAAATATCAAAATTAATAAGAAAGAATAGATTAAATAAACATTACATTTATAAATAATGAATCATAAAATAAATATGATGATAACCTTTTAAGGTAAGACTCTAACTAAGTTAAAGAATAAAAATTAAGTTATTTTTAAAAAAAAATAATTATCCCATATAAAAAAATAAAAATGCTTAATTTTTATCTTTTTTAAACTTTTTTTTATAATTTTTATTCATGATTTTTGATTTTTTCTTAGTCTCTTTTTTAACTATTTCATAAGCCTAAATCAATTAACTTAAGTTATTTAAATAATCATGTTCTATCCATTATTAAATATTAATTATTGATTTTTATATAAAATTTTTAATATAAAGAAAACAATATAAAATATAAGTTAATTATTAATTTAATTATTAAATTAAAAAGGAAGGATAAAATGTTTGAAGAAGAACAGGACAATAAAATTTATAACCTTATTATAACACGTGGAATCGATCAAGAAAACGAGTATGGACAATTTAGTGAAAAATTATATTCAAAACCTGATTTTTTATGGACTGAATCAATGGCAAGGGATTATGCTCCATTTGGAGAAACCTTCTTTAAAAATGTGGATCTTATTGTTATATTATCTGGTCTTTATAATTATAATAAAGAACCAATTGATATTTTAATTAAAAAAGCAGAAGAATATGACATTCCTATACTTTTAGTAAGACCTTATGGTATGGAAATTGTTCCAGAAGAATTAGAATCTAAAGCTAAATCAGTTGTAGGATGGAATGCAAATTGCATTGTAGATGATATAAGATCAATTGTAAATGGAGATTATGATGAAATATGTGATGATTTTTAAATAATCCCTTTCATTCTTTTATAAGAATTAACTTAAATTTAAAAAAAACATTAAATAAGTATTATTTTTCAAAATACTTATTTAAATAAAAAAAATATTTTAAAAACTGTTTTCAGCTATTTACCTCGAGCTTAGAAATGCCGTCCTCTTTTTTAACTATTTAGCTCAACTTTAGAAATATCATTCTCTTTTTTTAACTATTTAACTCAACTTTAGAAATGCCATCCTCTTTTTTAACTCTAATAAGAGTATCTGCAGCATTTTCCAATTCACTATCATGAGTAACTATTAACATTTGAGGTATAACAGACATACTACGTAAAACATTTATTAACTCTTGTCTACGAAAACTATCTAAATGAATTGTAGGTTCATCTAAAAGAATAGTTTCAATATTACCCTTTGACATAGCTTGTGTAATAGCTAATCTTAATGCAAGAGCGATAGCTATCTTCTCACCACCACTTACCATATTTATATTAGCTTCCCCTTCAGGTCCATAAATAGAAATATTATACTCATCATCTAAAATCAAGTCAGAATAGTTGAAATTGAATTTTTCAAAGAATTCCCTTGTATACTTTTGAATTAAAGGTTTGGACTGGCTTCTTAAGTCTTTTTGAATACCGTCTTTACTATAGAAAGTTCTTAAATCTTCAAGTAATGAACAATATTCTTTAACAGCATCATATTCTTCTTTATTTTTTCTATTTATTTCAATGATCTCTTCGATTTCCTTAATTTTAGCTTTATAGGTTTTTAAATTGTTTGTATTAACTGCTATTTCCTGTGAAAGTGAATTAAATCTATTATTTAACCTATCCAATAAAATATTCATATTTTTATATCTTTCTTCATTATAAGTTGAAGTGTCTATTGCATTTTTAATCTCTTTTATTTCTTTTTCTTTAGATTCAATCTCTTCTTTTTTGATTTTTAATTTTTCTTCATATTCGGCTTTACCTTTGATTGAGCCTAATAAAATATGATATTTATTATCTTTTTCAGTTAATTTATTAATAGATTCATCTAAATCTTCTTCACTGATGTCTAATGACAGCTGAGAGTCTAAACTAATAAATTCTTTAAGTTTATCATCTTCAAGTTTAATATTACCTGAAATGCTATATAAGTCATCTTTAATTTTAGATTCATCAGGAGCTGATTTAAGAAGAGTATGAGCATCCAAATACTTCTTATTATTGGATTCAAGCTTTATAAATTCAGCATTCTTAGATTCAATAATTTTATCTAAGTTATCAAGTTCTTCTTTTTTATCTTGAAGTTCATTGATTTTAGTATTTAACCTTTCTAAAGTTTTATTAAATTTATCAAGGTCTACAACAATATGTTTGTTTTGATATATCTTAGTTTTAATTGAATCTAGCTTAGCTAAATCAGCATCCTTTAATGCTTTCTCTTTATTTAATTTATCAAAAATTTCATTAATTTCATCAATCCTATTGGTATCATTAGATATTGTAGTTTGGTAGATGTCTATTAATTCATTTTTCTTATCTTTACTAATATCAGATTGACAAACAGGACATTTATTTTCAACCTTTTTAATATCAGATAATGGTTCATCTAAAGATTTAATCTCTTGTTTTAAACTAATCGATTCCTTCTTTAAAATTTCTAAATCATTATCTGTTTTATCTATCTCCCCTTTAAGATTAGTTCTAAGATTCTCTACAATTGCATCTAATTTATTTAAATCATCATTAGTTTTAATTGAATCAATTTTATCATCTAATTCAAATTTAGATAAAACATCTCTAGAATTATTAAAGAAATCATTTAAATCTTTATTATATTGGTCAATATCTCTAATGAGATCTTTTCTCTCAGATTCCAATTCATTAATATGCTTTAGCTCAGAAGATAATTCTAGCTTTTTATTATTAAAAGTATTTATTTCACTTTCTAAACTGATGTATTTTTCATGATTCTCTTTTTCATCTGAGATAGTAGATTTATATCCTTCAATTTCTGTGATTTTTTCCTTATTATTTTTTTCATCCTCTTTTAATTTATCCAATTTTAAAAGAGATTCTTTAAAGGCCTTATAAATTGGAAGTTTATCTGAAGATGATTTTAAAAGATTCATTTCACCTTCATTTCTTAAAATCTCATTATATTTATTGAAATATTCTTCTTTAGACTTATTTAAGCTATTTTTATTATCATTTTCATGAATAAACTTCAATTTAAGAGATTCAAACTCTGATTTTTCTTTGTCTAATTCTTCTTTTTCTCTATTTTTTTCTTCAATTTCTCCCTTAAGACCTTCAAAGTCTTCTTTTAGAGCATTATTTTTTTCACTTAAATTGAAATCTTCTTGTTTAGCTTTTTTAAGCTCAAAATTAAGTTCTGATTCTGCTTGAATTCTATCTTCTAAAATAGCTTTTCTAGTTTTATAATCTTCAATGATTCTTGGAAGATTATCATAAGCTTTTTCTAATTCTTCAAGTTTTAATAATTTACCAATCAATTTTTTACGAGTTGCTGGTGTTTTATCGATTAAATCAGCTATTTCCCCTTGCCTTATATGAATAGCATTTAAAAATGTTGAAAAATCCATACTTAATATGATTTCTATTTCATTATCAACCTCTTTATTCCCAGAGGCAATTATTTCATCTTTAGCATTAGTAATTTTAAACAGGTTTGATGTAGATTTAGAAGATGATTTGTTTAATGTTACTCCTCTTTCTACTCTATATTCAATACCATTTGAAATAAATGACAGTTTAACCATCATTTCTACCTTATCACCAATATTTTTATTAGATCTAGCTAAATCAGAGATGGTTTTGGTGCTGTATACTTTAAATAATGCAAATGAAATTCCTTCAAATATTGTTGATTTTCCAGCTCCATTTTCTCCAATGATTAAGCTGATACCTGGATTAAAATCTAATTTAGTCTTAGCATGTGATTTAAAATTTTTTAGTTCTAATCTTGTAAATATCATCATATCACCTACTGAAAGTCATCAAGACTAATTTCTTTATTCTTTAATTTATCATTATTAGAATCTTTTTCACTAGATTTATCTTCAATATTAAGTTTATATTCTTTAGTAGAATCATTTAAATTATTAGATAAATTCTCCCCATTATAGTAATCTTCACTATAATTTAAATTATTAGATAAATTCTCCCCATTATAGTAATCTTCACTATAATTTAAATTATTAGATAAATTCTCCCCATTATAGTAATGTTCACTATAAAATCTATTAGAAATTATCTTTGCATCATCTACTCTTCCAACAGATAAATTATCTAATAAATCTATTGATAATTTATTTATCTCATCTCTACCATATCTTTCATTAAGCTTTTTTTGCAATAATGCTCTTGGATCTAATATTTTATTTTCATCTATAATTCTTTCCTCTTCTAGCACTTTATCAGGTTTAAAATTTGGCCTTAGATTTAAAACATCTTCTCCAATTGCTTCTTGAATTAGCTCATAAACATCAGCACTATTAAAATCTCCACCAACAACTGTCAAGTCAAGCATTGCTTGCTTGTCTAAAGATTGAATTTTTTCTTTAAGTAAATGAATCCTTTGGCTAAATTTATTATAATCAATCACTTCTTGATAGAATTCTCTTGGCATTTTGATTTTAACTCTTTCAAGTTCTGGCCTATCATGACTTAAATCAACTACAACAAATCCCTTACCATGTTCTCTAAAATTGTCATTAGATTCACTTGTTTTCCATATTTCCATAGAACCTGGATAAACCAATTTACCCTTACCAAAGTCTTCTTCAATATAATTATGTATATGGCCCATTGCATAATAATCAAAGTTCTTAGGCATTTCAGCTAATTCAACTTCATGGCTATCTTTATACATCCATTTATCAATGCCCTGATGTGATACTAATATAGATTTTAGGTATTTATCTGCAAGTTTTGATAAGTTATTATATGCACTTATTAATGCCCTTTTTTGTGAACTAGCTACATATGGAATTCCACAGATTAAAACTGCACCTTCTACATAAGCAGGATTATCTGGACTAATTAATTTAAGGCCTAAATCTTTAAATAAAACTTGTGGAGGTAAAGCTCCTTTTCTTAAAACAGAGTCATGATTTCCTGCAATTGCATAAATTGATATTTTTTCTTCTTTTAATCTAAGTAAAGCCTTTTGAAATGCAAGCAATGCCTCTGTTGAAGGTCTAACATTTTCAAATAAATCTCCACTATGAATAATAAAATCCACATCTTTTTCTATTATTTTATCTATATTACGAGCAAATACATCATAAAAATCATTTTCACGTTCTAATAGTCCAAATTGCCTATATCCTAAATGACTGTCAGATAAATGTGCAAAACGCATTAATTTCACCCTCTTTAATTTCAATCTTTAATAATTTTTTAAATAATATTTAATAATTTCTTTAAATAGTTTTTTAATAATCTTTTTAAATAATATTTAATAATTTCTTTAAATAGTTTTTTAATAATCTTTAAACAGCTTATTTAATTATTATTTTTTAAATAGTTGATTTAATTATTTTTTCATTATCTCATTTAACATACAAATAATAATCAATTAGCATTAATAAATATTTCTAAAACTAATATCCTCCACCTAAATCTTTAAATTGATTTAATTCCATTTGTAAAGATTTCTTTTCATCTTCTTTATGGGAGTTCCATTGTTCAATAATATTTAAGTCTCCACCACGTTGCCTTCCTTCAAATTCATTAATTTTAACAAGTGTAGGAACCTTTGTCATAAGTCCTAAAACTAAAGCCTCACCAATATTTAATGACGGCAATTGTTTTACTAAATCTTCACTAAGGTTTTCACTTGCAGTTTGAACGTGTTTTTGGTCTTTTGGTTCTACTAATCTAAGAATAACCATATTGTTAGCTTGAGATAATGTTTCACCATCAACTGACTTAGGAGATTGACTTACTAAACAAAGACCTAAACCAAATTTACGCCCTTCCCTTGCTATACGTGTAATCCAATATTTAGAATCGGGATTTCTACTTTGAGGAGCTAAAATATGTGATTCTTCAACAACAAAGAATACTGGGAATGATAATGCCTCTTTATCATTATGTCTAACATATTGTTTTCTGCTTCTTAAAGATCTTCTAAGTACATGAGCCACCAATACTTCAGCAGTATTTTCATCCACTTGCCCTAAATCTAAAACATTTGCCATTCCAGGTTTTATTTGAGTTAAAAAATCACCTATATTAATATTTAATAATCTATCATATTTGACATTTAAATCCTCAATTTTATTGATTACATCCATGATGTTCTTTTTATTATTCTTATCATATTCCTCATCGCTATACCAATCATCTAAAATTAAGTATAATAATTCAATAAAATCAGCTGTACTGGCAGTTCCTTCTTGAACTAAGTTTCTTGCTTTATTAAATGCTCTTCTAAAATATCTCTCTTGTAATGGAGCATTTGAAGGAATATTTGCCAATTTTTTAATTTCAGCAAATTCCATATATTTAGGGTTTATCATTGGTTTTATGACATTTACATTACCATTTCTAAATTCTGCATCTACATATTCTGAATGCATATCAAAAATAAGTATACATCCATTATATTCTAATAATCCATCTATAATTACAGAAACCGTATTTGATTTACCTGCACCAGTCATTGCAAGAATTGCTAAGTGCCTTGAAACCATTTTATTAATGTCCACTCCCACCTCAACATCATCATTATTTATAAGATGTCCGAGTTTTAAAGAGTTTTCAACATGGAATATTTTCTCAAGTATCTCAGATGAAGCTGGATAAATCGGTGTTCCAGGTGGAGCTGGAGTACGTGGTAATTTTAAATTATCATTTACATCTCCGAGAATTGTTATGCTTCCTTTGATGTAGTAATCATCACCTTCAATTTCCCGTATCTTTGCAATAGTATCTGGATCGTATATTTCATTATTTAATGAAACACTTCCACGAACCATTGATTCAATCATACCAAATATGATTTTACCATCATATTCAAGTGTTACATATTCACCGACCTGTGGCATTTCTTTTGAAATAAAGCTTACTTCAATAAGAGATGTTTCTCCTATACATCTTCCAATCATTTTTAAACCTCTAAACTCAATTATACATTATTATAACATTTATGTCAATTAATCTAATATTTCACAAACTAATTAAATAAAAACCCAATCAATCTAAAATTTCACACCCAGATTTATCTAAAAACCCAATCAATCTAAAATTTCACA